>JBKPLN010000401.1:0-5846 GCA_046731635.1 Pseudomonadota bacterium
GCGGCAATGGGCTTTTTTAGTGAGGTCGAAGGGCTATCATCGCCGCCGACGACCCGATATCTATGGAGCCCTGGCCCCGGAACCCTGTGGAGTGTCGTGCCATGACCGCCAAGACGAGCTTTCGAGGCTCCTTTACCGCGCTGGTCACGCCGTTCAAGAACGGCTCGCTCGACGAAAAAGCCTTTCGCAACATCGTCGAGTGGCAGATCGCCGAAGGAACCAATGGACTGGTTCCCGTCGGAACAACCGGCGAAAGCCCCACTCTGTCGCATGACGAGCACAACCAAGTCGTCGAATGGTGCGTCGATCAGGCGAAGGGACGCGTGCCGGTGATCGCCGGCTCAGGCTCGAATTCCACGGCCGAGGCAATCGAGCTGTCGCGGTATGCCGAGGAGGTCGGGGCTGATGCGGTGCTGATCGTCACCCCTTACTACAACAAGCCGACGCAGGAAGGTCTGTATCAGCACTACAAGGCAATCAACGACGCGATCGGCATTCCGATCATCATCTACAATATTCCCGGCCGCTCCATCGTCGACATGTCGGTCGAAACAATGGCGCGGCTTTTTGAGCTGAAGAACATTGCCGGGGTGAAGGATGCGACCGCGAACATGACGCGGGTGTCGCAGCAACGCGCAGCGATGGGGCCGGACTTCAACCAGCTTTCCGGCGAAGACATCACCGCGCTCGGCTTCATGGTTCACGGCGGGCATGGCTGCATCTCGGTCACGTCAAACGTCGCGCCGCGACTCTGCGCCGAATTCCAGGCCGCCTGCCTGAAGGGCGACTTTGCGGCGGCGCTCAAGCTGCAGGACAAGCTCGCGCCACTTCATATCAACTTGTTCGTGGAAACGAGCCCGGCGCCGATCAAGTATGCAATTTCGCTGATCGGCAAATGCGCCAACACCGTGCGGCTGCCGATGGTGCCGGCAAGTGAGAAGGCGCAGACCGCCGTGCGCCAGGCCATGGTGCACGCGGGCCTGATCAATTAGACAAGTAACTTTGTCCGTTCGTTCCCGCGCAAGCGGGAACCCGGAGCGATATTCTCAGTCCGTGAGCGTTATCTGGATCCCCGCTTACGCGGGGATAACGGGGGAGGTTCAAGCCATGCTCGAGGAATTCAAAAAATTTGCGTTGCGCGGAAATGTGGTCGATCTCGCTATTGGGGTGATCATTGGCGCAGCGTTTTCGGGCATCGTGAATTCGCTCGTTGGCGACGTCATCATGCCGATCATCGGCGCGATTACCGGCGGCATCGACTTTTCGAACTATTACGTCCCGCTGTCGTCGAAGGTTACCGCCACGACACTGGCCGAAGCGAAAAAGGAAGGGGCAGTATTGGCCTGGGGAAGTTTTCTTACCATCACGCTTAACTTTATCATCATTGCGTTTGTGTTGTTCCTGGTCATTCGCGCCATCAATCAACTTTCGCGCAAGGAAGCCGAGAAAGCTCCGCCACTCACGTTGACGGAGCAACTCCTCACCGAGATCCGCGACCAGCTCAAATCCCGCTGACCAGAAACCTGAAATCCCATGGCCGCAAAACCCGAGCGCCGCTTGAAGGTGGTCGCCGACAATCGCAAGGCGCGGTTCAACTATGCGATTGGCGACACCTTCGAAGCCGGCATCGTGCTCACCGGGAGCGAGGTAAAATCGTTGCGCGCGGGCAGGGCCACGATCGCGGAATCCTATGCCGACGCGCGCGGCGGCGAACTGTGGCTCATCAATTCAAATATTCCGGAGTATCTCCAGGCAAGCCGCTTCAATCATGCGCCCAAGCGCGCCCGCAAGCTGCTGCTGCAGAAGCGCGAGATCAATCGCCTGGTGGGTGCCGTCGAGCGCGAAGGCATGACGATCGTACCGTTAAAGCTTTACTTTAACGAGAAGGGGCGGGCCAAGATCGAGATAGCCCTCGCGCGCGGCAAGAAACTTCACGACAAGCGCGAAACGCTCAAGAAACGCTCATGGGAGCGCGAGCGCGGACGACTGATGCGTATGAAAGGCTAGCGTTAAAAGAAGAAGGCGCGTCGGACGCGCTGGCCCGCCACGCCTCCGCATCGGCTTACTGAACCACTCCGCAGGCGATGCGGCCGCCGGCTTCGCCGGTCGGATCGGTCTTGTAATCGTCCTTGCCGGCGTGAATGACCATCGCGGAATCGTCCGCATCGAACAACGAATTTGGCTTGCCTTTCTCTAGGGTGACGGCGGCATTCAGGACTTCGACCGCGAGTTCGCCGCTCGCCGGAATATGCAGGTTCGGCATGTCGCCGGCATGTTGTCCCTCGGCGGCCATCATCCCGTGTTTCTTTCCTGTGGGATTGAAATGCCCGCCGGCAGTCGTGAAAGGCGGCTCGCATTTGCCAACCGCATGAATGTGAAAAGCGTGCTCACCCGCCGGCAATCCTTTGACGGAGAGCTGGATTAATACGCCGGCCGGAGTTTGCGTCAGTCGGGCGGTCCCGACGTCCTTGCCATCGGCATTCTTCAGCGCTGCGCTAGCCGTCTGCGCCGCGGCCGGCAGCAACGCTGCCGCGACAAGCATCAAGACGCCGAAGATGAGTTGGATGATTCTCATGCCTTCCCCCCTGTACGTTTCTCTGCAGGTTCCAAGCATATAGTATTTGGCGGTCAGGCAACCGAAGATCACGGTGCCATGATTAATGCTTCAGGATCAATAACATGCTACCCATCAAACTCGATCATTGCGTTATTCATGTTGCCGATTGGGTCCGTTCCAACAGGTTCTACAGCGAGGTGATGGGTGCGGAACTGGTCCGGCGGCCGGTCGGCTGGGCCTATCGATTTGGCGACAAGCAGCTCAATGTGCACGGACCGGGGGTGAAGCCGGCTGAGGTCGCGAGGCTGCCGGTACAGCCTGGCAACAGCGATCTGTGTTTCGAATGGCAAGGCCCGATCGAAGGCGCAATAGCGCATCTCAAGGTACATGGAATTGAGGTCGAGCGCGGACCCCTGCAACGTTTCGGCGCCAAGGGGCCTGGTACTTCAGTCTACTTCCGTGATCCGGATGGCTCGCTGATGGAATTTATGAGCTATGGAGAGTCAAAATGACCGAAGCCCCGGGCGCCCATAACCCCCAATTCCTGCCGCCGAACATTCCAGTGCCGCAGGATGATGGCGCCGCGTCTCATCTGACCGGCATGAAACTGCCCGACCTTGCGTTGCCGGCAACCGACGGCGCACCGGTCAATCTTTCGAAACTTAAAGGCCGCACTGTCGTCTACATCTATCCGCGGACGGGTGTGCCTGGCGTCGATCCACCGGATGGCTGGGATCAGATCCCGGGTGCGCGCGGCTGCACGCCACAGTCGTGCTCTTTTCGCGATCATTTCGACGACCTCAGGCGGCTTGGCGTTGCTCAACTATTTGGCCTGTCCACGCAGGACAGCGCCTATCAGCAGGAGGCGGCGCGCCGTCTGCATCTGCCGTTCCCCATTCTCTCGGATGAGAAGCTTGCACTTGCCAGGGCACTCAACCTGCCGACGTTTTCGACCGCTGGGATGACTTTGCTCAAGCGCATGGCGCTCGTCATCGACGATGGCACTATCGGCAAAGTTTTCTATCCGGTTTTCCCGCCGGACAAGAACGCGGAGGAGGTGATCGCCTGGCTTCGGCCGCCCAGGTAGGCGCGCACGTTTTTGAATACCTCGCGAAACATCTGCGGCGTGAGCACGCCCGTGTTCGTGTTGTAGCGGGAGCAGTGATAGCTGCAGAACAGCATCAACTGACCAAGTTGGTGCCGGCCGCCGTGTCCGAATGTCAGGTCAGAGAGCTTGCCGCCGAGCGCGCGCACCGTAGTCTCGTGGGCAATGCGGCCAAGGGCAACAATGGCGCGGAGCTTTGGCATCTCCGCAATCGTCGGCGCCAGGAAGCGCCGGCATGTTCTTATTTCTTCGGGCGTCGGCTTGTTCTCTGGCGGCACGCAGCGCACCGCATTGGTGATCCGACAGTCGATCAGTTCCAGTCCATCGTCGGGATGCGCGCCGTAATTGCCGTGGGCAAAGCCGAACTTGAGCAACGTGTCGTAGAGCAGGACGCCGGCGTAATCGCCGGTGAACGGGCGGCCGGTGCGATTTGCGCCCTGCAGCCCGGGCGCAAGACCAACAATCAATACACGAGCATCGATGGGCCCAAAGGAGGGCACTGGCGAATTAAACCAGGTTGGTTCTTTGGTGCGCCAAGCCTTGCGGAATTTGACAAGCCGCGGGCAGCGCGGACAGTCGCGCCCAGGCTTTCCGTCGGCCCCGGCCATTGCGCGTGATCCCAAAACCTGTCCTCGACCCCGATCGGGGATCGACACCATTCCGATAAGATCACGCGCTAAACAGAAACGCTATACAGCTATTCGAAGGGTTCTTCGTCGTCGTCCGCCCCGACATGCGCGCCGGCACGCTGTGGCGAGGTCGGCGAGCGTTGGAGAAACTGAGGCGTGTGGGAGGCAGCGCGATCATCGCGCGGGGGTCTCGCTTCTCGCGGGGGACGTTCGGACGGATCCCGCCCGATCTTGGTCTGCAGCTCGACGATGTCGAGGAATACGTCGGCCTGACGGCGCAGTTCATCGGCGACCATCGGCGGCTGGGTGGATACTGTCGAGACAACGGTAACGCGTACGCCTCTGCGCTGCACGGCTTCGACCAGCGAGCGAAAATCTCCGTCGCCGGAAAACAGAACCATGTGATCGATCGTGCCCGCGATTTCCATGGCATCGACGGCGAGCTCGATGTCCATGTTTCCTTTGACCTTGCGGCGTCCCGTCTGGTCGACGAATTCCTTGGTCGCCTTGGTGACGACCGAATAGCCGTTGTAGTCAAGCCAATCGATCAGCGGACGGATCGAGGAATACTCCTGATCTTCGATCACCGCCGTGTAATAGAACGCCCGCAGCAGATAGCCGCGCCCCTGGAACTCACGCAGCAGTCGCTTGTAGTCGATATCGAAGCCGAGAGACTTTGCAGTCGCGTACAGATTGGCGCCATCAATGAATAAAGCGATTTTTTCGCCCGGGACAGTCATGGCTCGTTCTCACAAATCATTAAAGTTACTTTCAAAACCTGACACGCGGGCGTGGAATGAGCCGCGCGCGACTTAGATCGCCGTTAGCTGGGCATTGCGGCCTCTCCAATGAATGGTTCGCCGCCTGCGCAATCACGCAGTGCCGATAAAATCCCGCGCCATCGGCTTCCTGCGATCTCGTTAATTCGTCGAGTAACAGACGGTTGCGGCTAAACCAAGACAAAAGTGCTTGAAATTCCGTGCCCAAGAGGATACCTAGCGGTCAAATTCAGGACAAGTTCCACCAGATGGAGTGACGAGCCAATGGCCCGTGTCACTGTAGAAGATTGCATCGACAAGGTTGAGAACCGTTTCGACCTCGTGCTCCTGGCCAGCCATCGAGCGCGCATGATTTCGTCCGGCTCGCAGATCACCGTCGAGCGCGACAACGATAAAAACCCGGTCGTGGCGCTGCGCGAAATTGCAGAAACGACCGTTTCCCCCGGCGATCTCAAGGAAGACCTCATTCACAGCCTGCAGAAATATGTAGAGGTCGACGAGCCCGAGCCCGAAGTGCCATTGATCGGAGCCGGTGCCGGCGCGAGCGTCGACTCCGACGACACAGAGGTAACTGCGGACCGTATGACCGAGGAAGAGCTCCTGAAGGGTCTGGAAGGCCTCTCCCCTCCGGAGGAGCCGCCGGAGGAAGAAGCCGAATAATCTTCATTTTGCATTAATTCTGCGGAACGGCCCGGCCAAAAGCCGGGCCGTTGGCTGTTTATCAATGGGTAAAGCCTTGCCGGCATGATGAAACGGCATGATATTTTAAGGTGGTA
>JBKPLN010000402.1:0-1383 GCA_046731635.1 Pseudomonadota bacterium
CAACATACCCGTGAGCCGCTTCATGAAAAGTAATGGCGATGAGAACCGGGAGCAACCAGATCGATACGAGATAAATCAGGTCCATTCTGGTGTATGTACTTGAAAAGGAAATACGGACAACTAGTCCTGCCCTTAACTCGACAAGTAAATCCTTACGTCAGAAGCAGTCAAATCGCGAGCGAGTGTGCTTCTCTCGCCACTTCGGCCCAGGTCCGCGCATATAGTGTCGCTCTGGCCGGTATGAGGGGAATACCATCGTGAGCATTCTTCTAATCAACCCCGACCACGAACGGTAGACAGACCGACCAAGTTCTTCAGCTTTGAACCGCATGTCGCAACTCTCACTTAATCGAATGATCGCGGTACGCATTCTGGCGCCTCGCTCTTTAGGAGTTTTTTTAGGACGTCGACGCACGGCCATCTGTGTTCGACATCACAAAAAGTCTGATCTCGAATGAGACCTAGGTATAGGCCTTCTGGTCTTTGTGATAATTCCGACGAGCACGCTGCGATCAGGCGGTTCATTCAAGCAGTTGCTAGGCCGGAAGCGGCCGCTCTGCGAACAAAATGATGCAGCGTGGAGCTAGCGGACCAGCGGACCGGTGCGATCGGTGAAAACGACCGGGCCACCGGCCTTGATTACGGTCTGGCTCTGCGACGCCATGATGTCCGTGCCAAGATTGAGTTCGCGAGCGGAGATTCCGATGACGGCGATCATAATCGCGGCGGCCAGTCCGACCACGACGATCTTGAGGTGGGTGGTGCGGTTTGCGGTGTACAGCGACCAATTCATGTCGCTGACGAAATCAGCTCCATGGGCAAAGGACTATTGTATCTCCAGACAATGTACCTATACGAAGGTACAAGCTGCCTTGTGCCCCATTTCGCTCCTCAAGCAAGGCTAAAACGATGTCCGCTTTGGGTCATGGGACATTTCGCGATGCATTTTGCGTCGCTTTGCGCCCGAAAGCACTCATTCAGCCGTGCGGCAGAGTGCCCGCTGGGGCACAATAGGGACATCGCGCCTTCATTCGATTATCTCATCTGCGCGTGCGATAAGCGTCAGCGGGACAGAGACACCGAGCGCCTTTGCGGTTCTGAGATTGATCGCCATTTCGAATGTCGTTGGCTGAATGACCGGCAACTCGGAAGGCTTCTCACCTTTGAGAATCCGTCCAACGTAGACACCTGCCTGGTGCCATGCGCCGGTTCGGCTGGCGCCATAGCTGATCAGGCCCCCAGACGCTGCGAACTCCAACAATGTGTAGATCGCGGGAATTTTATTGCGCACAGCCAATGCGGCAAGTTGCTTCGTTTGAGCATTGAAGAATACGTCGTGGCCGATAATTAACGCGCCTGCCTGGAGTTCGGCCAATTTTGCAA
>JBKPLN010000403.1:0-2034 GCA_046731635.1 Pseudomonadota bacterium
CTCGCGCGCTATGTCGAACAGGAATTGAGCCGCTATATGAGTAATCGCGTACCGGTGGCGCTGCCCTCCGGACTCGAGGCGGCGCCCTCAGAGTCAAAGCCGACCGAGCGGCCCCTGATGGGGCCCGTGATCCCGCTGACCGGGACGGCGAAGGACAAGGACAAAGACGCTGACAATCTCCTTGGAGTTCCCGGCAGCAGCCCGACCCTCGGCGACGCGACTGCCACGAAAGTTCTGGCGAAAGGCGAGACAATAGCCGCCCCGCGTGGCCGTGCCGATAATTTTGCGTGGCTGAACCGCAGTCAAACCGAGCCTGCCGCGGCTGCATCTGAAACTCCAAATGCGGACCAGCCCAAGCCAGAGGCGCCTGTGGCGGCCCCGCCAAAGGCTCTGCCCAGCGCTTTGGCCACGCCGCCGGTCGACATCAAGCAACAGGAGCGGAAGAAGGACAGCGGCGGAAAACTCACGCAGCAGAAGCCAGCGAAACACTCGACACCGCCGCAAGTTACAGCGCCGACGCCGCCGCAGGATGACGTACCGCGGCCACCAATGCCGATACCTTCAGACGGTTCCTTTAGCCCGAGGCGTTAACCTCTTCGTTCGCCATGTTGCTTTTTTGCTCAACGTGACGACTGCACTGCGAAATGTTCGCTTATGTGCCCAAATCGGAGAAGGCGCTGTGGCTCGTCGCAGCAAAATTCGGGCGATTAATAGTTTGTTAATTGTGTCCAGTTGACATACCGCACTGGGGACTCTCCATGGCCAACCACGGAGCGTCGATATGCCTTCATCTCGTGCGGTATCAAGCCGTCGCCGAGCAGGCGGGCCGCCGCGCCCGTCCCGCACGCGCGATCGGACGTCGGAACGTGAAGCCATTTCTACGACGGCTATGCGCTTGCACAAGTCCGCAATCAGGTCAGCACTCGTAATCACGATAATTTTGTCGCTTGCGACCGGAGCCTATTTTGCGTTCAGCGATGACGTACGCTCGCGCCTGATCAATCAAGAGACCAAAATAAAAATCCCCCATAAAGACCACGTTGCTGAATTGCGCGCGCAGGTCGATCGCATGAGTGGCCAGTTCCTCGACAACAAGCAGGCTGAACAGCAGCTGGCCGCGCTATTGGGCGCGCAGGTCGACCGCATTGGCCAGCTAGAAAGAAACATTTCTGCGCTCTCCGACTTGTTCAGGACCGACACAATCAAGCCGGAGCGCATCAATCCGCCCAACACATTAAACTTTGTTGCGTCGTCGGAACATGAAGCATTCTCCCAGTCGCGCGAATTGCCAGCCAAAGCGAGAGTGAAGCAGCACCGAGTACATCGCGTCGCTCATCAGCGCGCTTTACGTCGACATCGTATCGCAGCGGCGGCGCACACCGCTCGGCCGGCATCTGCTGTTGAAATGCGCCCTCAGTCGAGCCAATTAACAAACGCAACAACGAAAGCCCTTGGAATCGCCGATCAATGACACCTGAATTGCAATCGGATGTCCGCTTTTGGGGTAAAATGCTGTCGCGTCGGACATTTGTTTTTCCATGTCGCTAGGGCTTTTCCCCATGGCAGATAGTAAGCTCGTCCGCCCTTTGTTCGCGCTCTGTACGGATTCCTAGAACGTTTTGACCAAACCCTGCGCCTCTGTTCGCGCAATGTGCAGGGTTCCTAGGACTGATTACGATTGGCGTTACGCTTCCGGCGGCCTGCTCGTCGTAGCAGTTCGTTAAGACTTTTTGACAAGAATAAACGTTAGCAAAGCGGCTGCGGGCGCACAGCTGCTTAGCCCAAGCCCCCATCAAGAAGGGGTGGCATCGAGTTCAACGGTCATCGTCTTGGGCGGCCTACCTGTGGGCCGCTCTTTTTTCTAGTTCGGAATGTTGCCACGACCCCTTTAATGAATGATGAACGGTTTCGACTCTTTTTCGAGTCAGATAAGACTCAATTTCCACCGGCGCGTGGTATGCATCATCTATGGCGGACACCGATCGCAGACCAATAACTCTCGCTGTGGCAAGTTGGGACTATTTGGACCAACTG
>JBKPLN010000404.1:0-1444 GCA_046731635.1 Pseudomonadota bacterium
GCGTAGACTCGCGATCATTCCCACTGATGATCAGCTTGCCGAGCAGTGAATCATAGAACGGCGGGACGGCGTAGCTACGGTAAACATGGCTGTCGAGGCGGATCCCCTGGCCGCTTGGGGGCGCCCATTCGACAACCGTGCCCGGTGATGGACGGAAGTTGTTGGCCGGGTCCTCGGCGTTGATGCGGAATTCAATTGCGCAGCGGCCGTTAGGCGCCGGCGGCTGCCGGAATGAGAGAGTCTCCCCCGCAGCAACGCGCATCTGCTCAACGACCAGGTCGACGTCAAAGATTTGTTCAGTGACCGGATGCTCGACTTGTATGCGGGTGTTCATTTCGATGAAAAACCAACGGCCGCTGTCAAGATCGTAGATGAATTCGATGGTGCCGGCGCCTTCATAGTCGATATTGCGAATAAGCGCCGTCGCGGCCTCAGCCATTTGCAGACGAATGGATGCATCGAGAACAGGCGAGGGTGCTTCCTCAACCAGCTTTTGGTGGCGGCGCTGGATACTGCAATCGCGTTCCCATAGATGGACCGCATTGCCATCGCGGTCCCCGAAAACTTGAATTTCAACGTGACGCACGCGTGCAAAGAAACGCTCGAGGTAAATCTCCGCATTGCCAAAGGCAGCCAATGCTTCCGCCGATGCCTGTGAAAATTGTGCAGCGAATTCCGAAGCGTCCGAAACGACGCGCATGCCGCGCCCGCCCCCTCCACCTGAGGCCTTGAGCAGCAAGGGAAAGCCGATTTCGTTGGCGACCCGTGCCGCCTGATCGCCATCGGTAAAGCCCTGTCGCGAACCAGGAACGACAGGAACGCCATTGCGTTCAGCAACGCGTCGGGCTTCGACTTTGTCACCCATCAATGAAATAGCTTCAGGACTGGGGCCAATGAAGATCAGTCTCTTTTCCCGGCACGCGGCGGCGAAGGCGCTCTTTTCGGAAAGAAAACCATAGCCGGGATAGACCGCGTCGCAGCCGCTGCCTCGCGCCGCCTCGATCAAGGCCGGGCCATTCAGGTAGCTCAGGGCCGCCGGGGCCGGGCCTATGCAAACGCTATGGTCGGCCGCCCACACATGTGGCGAATTTCGATCCGCATCCGAACATGCGGCGACAGTTGCGATGCCAAGTTTGCGAGCTGCACGCACTGCCCGCAGCGCGATCTCTCCCCGATTGGCAATCAGGATTCGCTTCATTGCGACTGGCTCCGCGTGCCGCATTTGGCAGAACAAAAAATCATCTTGCAATGTTTCTGATAATCTGCATGGCCGCGATCGAGCATCTTGGGCCGCAACGGGATCATTCGGGAAGCCGGCGCAAGCTGGCCGGCGGCGCGAACCGCTCGTTTTCACAGCAAGGGGCCGCCGGCGGTTCGGCGCTCAAGGTCTTCGCGGTGCTGGAATGCATCGCTGCCGCGCAACGGCCTTTGGCCATTTCTGAAC
>JBKPLN010000405.1:0-2344 GCA_046731635.1 Pseudomonadota bacterium
CTCGACGGCACGGCCGCCATGCGCGATGCCGGCATTGTTGACGAGAATCGTCACCGTGCCGAAGGCTTTCTCGGCCGCATCGAAGGCACGCGTCATGGCCGCACGGTCGGTCACGTCAGCTTCGGCGGCAATGGCGCGGCCGCCCTTTTTCTCAATCTCCTCTTTCAGCGCCTTGAGCCGGTCCACTCGACGCGCCACCAGCGCCACGTCGGCTCCATTGTCCGCAAGCGCCCGGGCAAATTGTGTGCCGAGTCCGCTCGAAGCGCCGGTTACCAGCGCCACGCGGCCTTTGAGGCTGAACATGTCCGCGGCTTTCATGCGTCAGCCGTTATACACGGGCTCCGTAACGATGTGGAATAGACGGCAAAAAACTCGTAACTATCTCGTGGGCATTGAATGGGCGGGCGGCGTGGAACGGATCTGGCAGGCGGCGATCAACAGCTGGAATGGCCTCGTCGCGGTGGCACGGTCCGAAGCGGCGTTTCGCCAGGAACTTGTACTTCTGGCTTGTGGCGTCCCCTTCGCCTATTTCCTGACCGAGGAGCCGAGCAAGCGGTTTGCGTTGATCGGCGTGCTTGTCTTCATCCTCATTGTCGAGTTGCTCAACACCGCGATTGAAAAGCTGAGCGATCGCATCACCCGCGACGATGATCCGGCCATCAAGCGGGTCAAGGACATGGGCTCCGCCGCGGTCGGGTTGTCGCTGCTCGCGGCGGGCGCGGTATGGCTCTGGATCCTGGTGGAGCGCCTGGGACTCTAGTGCGCGTAGAGCGCGCCCGGCAATGCAGTCGCAAGACCCGGGACGAACCAGAGCACCACCAGCGCGAACAGCTGGATGAGCACGAACGGAATGATGCCGACATAGATATGCCACGTCGTAATCTGTGGCGGTGCGACGCCGCGCAGAAAGAACAGCGTCGGACCGAGCGGGGGGTGCATATACGAGGTTTGCAAATTCACAGCCATCATTATGCCAAGCCAGACCGGGTCGACGCCGGGCATTGCCAGCAGCGTAGGCGCGACGATCGGCACCACGACGAAGATGATCTCAAACGCATCCATCACGAAGCCAAGCAGAAACATTGCCACCATGACCGCGAGAACTGCGCCGGCTGCGCCGCCGGGCAGATTTGACAGCGCGCGGTGCACCATGTCGTCGCCGCCCAGCGCGCGGAACACCAGGCTGAACATCGTGGCGCCGATCAGGATCAGGAAAATCATGCTGACGATCTGGGCGGTCTTGTCGCAGACGGGCTTGAGGAGCGTGGCGAGCGGCCCCTTTCGAGCGGCAAGCAGGATAGCGCCCACGGCGCCGATCGAAGCAGCTTCTGTCGGCGTTGCGATGCCGCCGAGGATTGAGCCGAGAACAGCGGCAATCAACGCAAGCGGAGCAATCAGCACTTCGCCAAGCCGGCGGAAAAGCACGCTTCCCTGCAACGGCTTCGACTCGGTAGGCAATGCGGGCGACGCTTTCGGCCAAATGAACGCCACCGCGACAAGAAAAACCAGATAGAGCGCAACCAATGCGAAAGCGGGCAGCAGCGCACCGGCGAACAAATCGCTGACCGTGAGCGAACGCGGCGCAAAAATGCCCTTCGAGAGTTGTGCGGCTTGATAAGCGTTTCCAAGCTGATCGCCGAGCAGGACCAGCACGGTCGCCGGCGGGAAAATCTGCGCCAGCGTTGCCGTGGCGGCGACGGTGCCGGCCGCCAGCCGCGGGTCGTATCCGAAACGCAGCATCGCCGGCAGCATGATCAGACCCATGGTCACGGTCGTCGCGCCGACAACACCTTTGGCGGCGGCGAGCAGCGTGCCGACAATGACAGCCGAAATGCCCAGGCCGCCGCGCAGGGAACCGAACAGGCGGCCCATGGTTTCCAGCAAATCCTCGGCGATGCGCGAACGCTCAAGCATCACGCCCATGAAAATGAACAGGGGTATCGCCAGCAAAACTTCATTGGTCATGACGCCAAAGATCCGCTGCGGCAGCGCGCCAAGGATGGCAAAGCTCATGACGCCGAAGATGCTGCCCAGCAGCGCAAATATCAGCGACACGCCGGCAAGCGTGAGCGCGACCGGGTAGCCGGCCATCAATGCTGCAATGACGGCGATGACCATCACGACCGCGAGTGTCTCGGCAAGCATTAGCGCGCCCTCGATAGCGTCGCCGCAGCGCGGATCGCCTGGGAGACACCTTGCAAGGCCATCAGCAGCGCGAATAGCGGAATGAGAGTTTTAAGGACGAACACAAACGGCAGGCCGCTTGCTTCCTGCGAGTGTTCGAAGATGGCCCACGAGCGTGCGGCATATGGCACCGATAGCCAGAGCAGCACCAGCATGAACG
>JBKPLN010000406.1:0-4155 GCA_046731635.1 Pseudomonadota bacterium
ATGTCAGCAGATCGCAGCTGCCTTGCGTTTCGGTAACGTCGCAAATCTACAATATTGGAAACGTGTGTCTGACATGACGTTGATTGGGAGGGGCGCATTTTGTCCCCCGACATTCCCACGCAGGAAGTCGCACCCGTTCAGACAAATAAGCGCGTTCGGATATTTGTTCCATTTCTATCGCGAGCGACAGAATTAATTGCGCATAAAATTTTTCAGCTCGATCAATCGAATTTGAACAAGAAACACAGGATTTGACCTGCGAAGGCGTTAATTGACCATCGATTGGTGAGCAAAAGACAATCATATCAGCGACAGCGATTGGAGAACGAATTTTGACCCGCATTTTTTCTGTCCGGCCTTTCACCCTGATAGGCGTGCTGAGTATCTGCGCGATTGCGCTCGTCGGTTACGTGGGCTGGCTTTACATGTTTGCCGACGCCGGCAAACGCCAGGCCAAAGGCGCGGCGCCCGTGTCGGTCTCGATCCAAACGATCCAGAACTCGGATTTTCCGGTGTATCTGAACGGTCTCGGCATCGTTCAGCCATACGACACCGTGACCGTCCGCAGCCGGGTCGACGGTCAGGTGATCAAGGTCGGATTTCGCCAGGGTCAGATGGTGAATGAAGGCGATCTGCTGGTGCAGATTGACCCGCGACCGTTTCAGGCGGCACTCGAAATGGCGCAGGCGAAAAAGGCGCAGGACGAGGCCAATCTGAAAAATGCGCAGCTCGATCTCGAGCGCTACAGCGCTCTTGCCAAACAGGATTACGCCTCGCGGCAGCAATTGGACACGCAGCAGGCGAAGGTCGACCAGCTTGATGCACAGATCAAGGGTGACCAGGCCTCGATCGACAACGCGCAGACCCAGCTCGGCTATACGACAATCCGTTCGCCCCTCAGCGGCAAGACTGGCTTCCGCCTCATCGATCCCGGCAACATCGTTCATGCGACAGACCAGACGGGCATCGTCACGATCGTGAAGCTCCAGCCGATTTCAGTTGTCTTCACGGCGCCGGAAGAAAACGTTGGACAGGCGGGAACGGTCCCGATCATTGCGCTGTCCTCGGACAGCACAAAGACTCTCGGTCAAGGCCATCTCGCGCTTGTCGACAATCAGGTCGACCAGGCGAGCGGAACAATCCACATGAAGGCCACCTTTCAGAACAAGGATGATGCATTGTGGCCGGGGCTTTCAGTGGCGACACGCCTGCTGGTCGACACGCGGAAAAATGTTTTGGTCGCACCTAACGACGCGATCCAACACGGACCGAACGGGCTCTACGCGTTCGTGGTGGAAAAGGACAACAAGGTCGAGAAGCACGACATCGAGGTGGGCGAGGAAGGCGCCTCGCAAACCGTTGTGCGCAAAGGCCTCGCGAGCGGCGACCGCGTCGTTACCTCAGGCCAGTACAGGCTGACTGAAGGCGCACTGGTCGACCCGCGCAACGCGAACCCGTCGCCCTCACCGGACAAAGAGGCGGCCAACAACCCTCAAAAAGACCATTGACGATGGGAGGAGGAATCTCCGCACCATTTATCCGACTGCCGGTCGCCACCTCGTTACTGATGGTTGGCGTGCTGTTCGTCGGTCTTGTCGCCTATCCGCGCCTGCCGGTCGCGCCCTTGCCCCAGGTCGATTTCCCCACCATCCAGATCAACGCAACCCTGCCCGGCGCAAGCCCCGACACCATGGCCTCGGCGGTGGCCCAGCCGCTGGAGACACAGTTCGCACAAATCTCGGGCGTTTCGCAGATGACCTCGACCAGCGTCGTCGGCTCGACGTCAATTACGATTCAGTTCGTCCTCGAACGCAACATCGATGCCGCGGCAAACGACGTCCAGGCCGCGATCAACGCGGCCGGCGGGCAATTGCCAAAGAATCTTCCGAGTCCGCCCACCTATCGCAAGGTCAATCCGGCAGACTCGCCCATCCTTCTGCTCGGCGCGACCTCGGATACACTTCCGTTGACGGAGGTCGATGACAACATCGAGACCAAACTCGCCCAGCAGATCAGCCAGATCTCCGGTGTCGCCCAGGTCTTGATCGGTGGGCAGCAAAAGCCGGCAATCCGCGTACAGCTCGATCCGGCCAAACTGGTTGCCAAGGGACTTTCACTCGAGGATGTGCGCACGCCGCTTTCGATAGCAACGGTCGACAATCCGAAAGGCAGCATCCGCGGCGAAAGGCGCGCTTACACGATCTACACCAACGACCAGTTGCCGAATTCAAAGGACTGGAACGACGTCATCGTGGCCTATCGCAATGGGGCACCGCTTCGCGTCCGGGATATCGGGCAAGCTGTGACCGGTCCACAGGATACCACGCAGGCAGGGTGGGCCGACGGCAAGCGTGGAATTGTTCTTGTGATCTTCAAGCAGCCTGGTGCCAACGTCATCGAGACGGTGGACAAAATCAACGCAGCGCTGCCGAAGTTGCGCGCAATAATGCCGCCGGCCATCAACGTGTTCACGCTGAGCGACAGAACCCAGACGATCCGGGCTTCTGTCGCCGACGTTCAATTTACGCTTCTCATCACGATCCTCCTCGTCGTGATGGTTATCTTCGTCTTCCTGCGGAGTTTCTGGGCAACCATCATTCCCAGCGTGACCGTGCCACTCGCGCTCCTCGGCGCGTGCGCCTTGATGTGGCCGTTCGGTTACAGTCTCGACAACCTTTCGCTGATGGCTTTGACGATCGCAGTCGGCTTCGTCGTCGACGATGCAATCGTCATGCTCGAGAACATAACGCGATACGTCGAAGCCGGAGAATCGGCGATCAAGGCCGCGCTCCATGGATCCCGCGAAATCGCTTTCACAATCATCTCGATCAGTGTCTCGCTGGTTGCCGTTCTCATCCCACTCCTGCTGATGGGTGGGATCATCGGCCGCCTGTTTCGCGAGTTCGCCGTCACGCTTTCGATGGCGATTTTGGTGTCTGCCTTCGTCTCGTTGACGCTGACCCCAATGATGGCATCGCGGGTGCTCAGGCCGCCGAAAGAGGCGCACCATGGAAAACTCTATGCCTGGAGCGAACGCGCCTTCGATGCGTTCCTGGGTGCGTATGAGCGCGGACTCGACGTTGTGCTGAGGCATCAACGCATAACGCTTGCCGTGTTCTTCGCCACGCTGGGTCTATCCGTCTTTCTGTTCGTGATCATCCCGAAAGGGTTTTTTCCTCAACAGGATATCGGGCTGCTGACCGGCATTTCCGAAGCCGCACAGGAGACTTCGCCCGACCGGATGATGCGATACCAGCTGCAGCTCGGAGAAATTGTGCGCCACGATCCCGCGGTTGATCACGTCGCAATGTTCATGGGCGGGTCGGGCAATACACCGAACACCGCTCGCATGTTCATTACCTTGAAACCACGTAATGAACGCACGGCAAATGCCGACCAGATCATTGCGCGGTTGCGCGGCCCGCTCGAAAAAGTCGAGGGTGCGCGGCTCTTTCTGCAGGCAGCCCAGGATGTCCGCGTCGGTGGCCGTGCGTCCCGCACGCAGTTCCAGTACACGCTTCAGAGCGCGGACGTCGAACAACTCAACGAGTGGGCGCCAAAGATCCTGGCCAAACTCAAGACCCTACCCGAGCTGCGCGATGTCGCGACCGATCAGCAGACGGAAGGTCTGACACTCACCCTGAAGGTCGATCGCGACCAGGCCTCGCGTTATGGGTTTACCCCTCAGGCGATCGACGACACGCTTTACGACGCTTTCGGGCAGCGTCAGATCGCGCAGTATTTCACGCAGCTGTCGAGCTACTACGTGATCATGGAGGTCACCCCTTCCTTGCTGGGCGACCCCGCGACGCTCGACAGGATTTTCCTGCGTTCGCCGACAACCAACGGCGAGGTTCCACTGTCGGCATTCGCAAAATGGACAACGCATCCCATCGAGCCATTGTCGATCAGCCATCAGGGCCAGTTCCCGGCAATCACAATCAGCTTCAACCTCGCGCAGGGAACCGCCCTGGGCCAGGCCACCGAGGCAATCGATAAAGCCAAGTCCGAACTCAACGTTCCCGCGACGATCAACACGACCTTCCAGGGTAACGCGCAGGCATTCCAGGAATCGCTTTCGACCGTGTCGCTCCTGATTGGCGCCGCATTGGTTGTCGTCTACCTCATTCTCGGGATTCTCTACGAGAGCTATAT
>JBKPLN010000407.1:0-6994 GCA_046731635.1 Pseudomonadota bacterium
CCCCGGTGCCCTCTGCCACCAGGCCGAGCCCGTAGGAAAAGTTGAGCGTGTAGGTGTTCGAAATGGCATTGCCGTCACGATCGATCACCGAGAAATGCGTAGTGTTGTCGCCTTCGTAGATGTCCGGCCTGCCTGGCTTTATGTCGCTGGCGGGGGTGGCCTTGTCGCCGATGGTCCTGCGCAGCGATCCGGCGTATTTTTTCGACAACAGGCCCCTGATCGGCATTTTCACCGCATCCGGATCGCCAAGGAACGCGGCACGGTCCGCGTAGGCGCGTTTCATCGCCTCGATCATCAGGTGCATGGATTGAGCGCTGCCGGCGCCGAGCGCAGCCACATCGTAGCCTTCGAGGATGTTCAGCATCTCGATCAGGTGAACGCCGCCGGAGGAGGGCGGCGGCATCGACACGATGTCGTAGCCGCGATAGGTGCCCCGCAGCGGCGTGCGCAGGATCGCGCGGTAATTTTTCAGGTCTTCGGTCGTCATGATGCCGCCGGCTTTTCGTACGGCAGCGGCGATTTTCTCCGCGACAGGACCCTCGTAGAACCCTTCCGGTCCTTCGCTAGCGATGGCGCGCAGCGTGATGGCAAGATCAGGTTGCAGCAGGTCCTGGCCGGGCATGAGCACGTGGCCGTCGCTATTGAGAAAGACCGGCGCGCTCGAAGGCCAGCGCGCGATCCGCGGCTGCGCCGCCGGTAGCGTATCCGCAATGTCATCGACGATGTCGACCCCGTTGCGGGCCAACGTAATCGCCGGCGCGATCAATTCGGCGAATGACAACTTGCGTGAGCCATATTTTTCATGCGCGAGAGCAAGGCCCGCCACCGTGCCCGGCACGCCGATCGACAATGCGGAGTCGCGCGATTTTTTTGGATCGGCTTCGCCGCTGGCATCCAGAAACATCGTCTCGGTGGCGGCTGCCGGCGCGGTCTCGCGGTAATCGATGGCCACATTCTGACCGGTCTTGCCAAGATGAATCACCATGAAGCCGCCGCCGCCGATATTGCCGGCGCGCGGATAGGTGACCGCGAGCGCGAAGCCGACCGCGATGGCGGCGTCCACGGCATTGCCCCCACGCTCCAGAATTTCGACGCCAATACGGGCGGCGCGTTGTTCCTGCGCCACCACCATGCCATTGCGGGCGACAAGGGTCTGCGCCGGCACGATCGTCGGCGCACGCGTAACCGCCGCGACTTGGGCGGATGCCGTCGTGGTGGCAATTAACAGCGCAAGAAGGAGCGCGGCGCTATGGATGAAGCGGACCATAACCTGATGGCGGGGTGACCTATAAAACCGGGATGCGCGGGACAAGCCCGCGCATGACTGCGGAAATGCTACCGCGCCTGCCCGTGATAATCCACATTGGGCCGCATATCGGTGGCCGATGCCACGCGGTTCGACATATTGAAGAACCCGGCCACTGCGGAAATGTCCCAGATATCCCGGTTGGAGAATCCAACGCGCCGTAGCCGCTCCCGGTCCCCCTCCTCGACAGTCCAGGGCGAGGCCGTGAGTTTGACCGCGAAATCGAGCATGGCGCGCTGGCGCTTGTTCAGTCGGGCAGCGCGATAATTCATGACCATGTGTTCGCCAAGCAGCGGGTTTCCGGAATAGTGGCGCACCGCGGCGCCGTGCGCGACAAGACAGTAGTAGCAGCGATTCTGGGACGACACCGCCACCGCAATCATCTCGCGTTCGAGCTTCGAGACGCCCGATTCCCCAAGCATCAGGTCGTTGTACATCGCGACGAATGGCTCCAGCTTCGCCATGTCGAAGGCGTAGGCGAGGAGCACATTCGGCACAAAGCCAAGCCTGTCCTGACATTTCTTGAAATAGGCGGCCATTGCGGGAGACAGCTTCGCTGCTTCGAGGTTGAGCGCGATGACTGGAACATCGTCCGCCATTGCAGTTGGTGGTTTGCTCGACATTGATTTCACGGCCAGTTTGGCCGGCGATGCTTTCGCGGATGCGGCTTTCCCCCCTTTGATCGCCCGCAAAACCGGTTTGCCCGATGCGGCCGCCTTGTTGACGGCTATGGCTGATTTATCGGCCCTTGGCATTTCCCGTCCTTCTGAATTTCAAGAGTAGTCTACCCACAGCCTACAATGTTCCGGTCAGCCGCGATACGATCGTCGGAACGGATTCCATCTTTTGGCTCATGCAGTTAATCTGTGCGGACGCATTGTTTTGCGCTCGTCAACCGTATGTCACCAAATGATGTGTTGCTCTCGATACGCTTGAGATGAAACCTTCAGTTGCCGTGACCGATCCCTGGAGAGCGACGAGGTTCCATGGTCGCCGAGCTTCCCGCCCGTGAGGAAGAAAGCGCAGCGCGCGCCGTGATCGAAGAGGCGAGTGCGGAGCTTGCCCGCCGCCGCCTCGACATCCCGCGAACCTTCGTCGCGCAGCTATACGGCCGCTCCGTGCCCGAAGACCTGCTGCGCTACGGCGCCGAAGATCTCGCCGCATTGGCCGAACGCGCATACGATTTTATGGTCGAACGGACTCCAGGCGCGCCAAAAATACGTTGCGGAACCGTGCCGCTCACCGCGTCTGGCGGTCGTAAGGCAATTTCGGTGATCGAGATCGTCAACGATGACATGCCCTTCCTGGTCGATTCGGTGATGGGTGAGACTGCGGAACGCCATCTCGATGTGCGCCTCGTCGCGCATCCGGTCATCGGCGTGCGGCGCGAGGGCAGCAAACTGGTATCGCTGGATGCGCCGGCTGCGCAAAAAAATCGAGAGAGTTTCATCCACCTTCATCTCCTTCAGATCGTAAACGATGCTGCCTGCAACGATCTCGTGCGGGCATTGGAGACGGTGCTCGCCGAAGTGCGGGTGGCGGTGCAGGACTGGCACGCAATGCGCGATCGCGTCATTGCGATAGTCACCGATATGAAAACCAATCCGCCGCCGTTGCCGGTTGACGAGGTCGCCGAAGCAATTCAGTTCCTGCAGTGGCTGCTGGCGGATAATTTCACTTTCCTCGGCGAGCGCGACTACCGATTCGACGGACGCTCCCTTGAGCCGGAGTTTGAGAGTGCCCTTGGCATCATGCGTGCGAGAGAGCTGCGCGTGCTCAAGCGGGGCAATGAACTTCTGGAGATCACGCCGGAGATCATGGCTTTTCTTCAGGAGCCGCGTCCTCTCATCATTGCGAAGGCGAACATCCATGCCCGCGTGCATCGAAGGGTCTATCTCGACTACATCGGCGTGAAGCGTTTTGAAGCGTCGGGCAATCTGGTCGGCGAGCACCGGATCGTCGGATTGTTTACGTCCACTGCCTATACCCGCGCGGCGCGGACCATTCCCTATTTGCGCCGCAAGATCGCGGCCGTCGAGGCGCGTGCCGGATATGACCCGAGCAGTCATTCGGGCAAGGCCCTGGCGAACGTGCTCGAGCAGTATCCTCGCGACGAACTGTTCCAGATAGACGAAGACACGCTGTTCAATTTCGCGCTGGCCGTACTTCAACTTGAGGAGCGGCCCCGGGTGCGGGTCCTGGCGCGGCGCGACCGCTTTGACCGCTTTGTCTCGGCGCTCGTGTTCGTGCCGCGCGAACGGTATGACAGCAATATCCGCGCGAAGATTGGTGAGTATCTGGCGCGCGCGTTTCACGGACGCGTTTCTGCTTTTTATCCGTTTTTTCCCGGCGAAGGGCCGCTGGTGCGCGTGCATTTCATCATCGGTCGCTCGGGCGGAGCGGTGCCCGAGCTGGATCGAGGGACACTCGAGCGCGAGGTGTCGGCGATCATCCGCACGTGGAGCGACGGACTGAGCCGCGCGCTCGAGCTAGTCAGCCCGCCGGACAAGGCGCGTGAGCTTTTCAATCGTTACCGTGATGCGTTTTCCGAGGGATTCCACGAGGCCTATGCGCCCACGGTTGCGGCCAGCGACATACGCGTCATCGAAGGGCTCAGTGAAGAGCGGCCGCTCGGAGTCGACTTTCATCACCGTCTTGAAGAAGAGCAACGCGCCGTTGGACTGAAAGTGTGGACTTTTGCGCGGCCTTTGCCGCTGTCCGAGCGCGTGCCTGTCCTGGAAAACATGGGCTTCCGGGTTGTGGACGAGCGCACCTACGAAGTTGAACCGAAGGGCGGAACGCCAGTCTGGCTCCATGACATGCTCCTGGAGCGCGCGGACGGCGAGATGATCGATCTCGACAGCGGCAAAGGCCGGCTTGAGTCAGCATTTCTTATGGTGATGCGCGGCATCGCCGAAAACGACGGCTACAACGCGCTGACTCTTCATGGCGGCCTTGGCTGGCGCGACGTTGCGTTGATCAGAACGATTTCCCGCTTCCTGCGGCAAATTGGCGTGCCGTATTCGCAGGACTACATGTGGACGACGTTGGTAAAGCATGCAGGCATTGCGGGCGAAATCGTCGAACTCTTTCACGCGCGTTTCGATCCTCGTTCCGAAGAGCACCGTCGGGAACGCCAGAGTGAAATCACCGCGCGTATAGAAGTAGGTTTGCAGAAAGTTGAAAGTCTGGACGAAGACCGCATCCTCAGTCGTTTCGTCAATGCGGTTCAATCGGCGATACGAACGAATTACTTCCAGACCGAGAAAGAAGGCCAGCTGAAACCTCTGATCTCGCTCAAGTTCGAAAGCCGCAAACTCACCGACTTGCCGCTTCCGCGGCCGCTCTACGAGATCTTCGTCTATTCGCCGCGCGTTGAAGGCGTGCACCTGCGATTTGGCAAAGTCGCCCGCGGCGGCATCCGTTGGTCCGACCGGCCGCAGGATTTCCGCACCGAGATTCTCGGCCTGGTGAAGGCGCAGCAGGTCAAGAACGCAGTCATTGTACCAGTTGGCGCCAAAGGCGGCTTCGTGCCGAAGCTGATGCCAAAGAGCGCGTCGCGCGACGTCGTGCAGGCGGAAGGAGTCGCGACTTACAAGCTGTTCATTTCCGCGCTGCTCGACATCACCGACAATATTGCGCCGGATGGCAAGATCATTCGACCGCCGAGCGTGGTGCACCATGACGACGACGATCCCTACCTTGTGGTGGCGGCGGACAAGGGCACTGCGACTTTCTCCGATATTGCCAACGCCATTTCAGCCGAACACGACTTCTGGCTTGGCGACGCCTTCGCTTCCGGCGGTTCGGCCGGCTATGACCACAAAGCCATGGGCATCACTGCACGCGGTGCCTGGGAGGCGGTGAAGCGGCATTTCCGCGAAATGGACGTCGATATCGGCAAAACGCCGTTCACCGTGGTTGGAATCGGCGACATGTCCGGTGACGTGTTCGGCAACGGGATGCTGCGTGAAGACACGATCAGGCTGCTTGCCGCGTTCGATCACCGCGATATTTTCATTGATCCCGATCCCGATCCGAAAGCGAGTTTTGCCGAGCGCAAGCGCCTGTTCCAATTGCCACGCTCGAGCTGGCAGGACTACGACAAGGCCCTGATCTCGACGGGAGGCGGAGTCTATCCGCGCTCGTCCAAGGAAATTTGCCTGAGCGCAGAGGCGCGCAAGGTGTTCGGTGTCGCCGGATCGGTGACGCCGCAGGAATTGATCAAGGCCATTCTGAAGGCGCGGGTCGATCTTCTGTTTTTTGGCGGGATTGGCACCTACGTGCGCGGCTCGCAGGAGAGCGATGCCGCGGCGGGCGATCGGGCCAACGATGCGATCCGCGTCACTGGCGCTGATCTCAATTGCAAGGTGATAGGAGAGGGCGCCAATCTCGGCATGACGCAGCGCGGCCGCGTCGAGGCCGCGCTGCGTGGCGTCCGGCTCAACACCGACGCGATTGACAATTCAGCTGGAGTGAACACGTCTGACCTTGAGGTCAATATCAAGATTGCGCTCAGCACGCCTCTGCGTGCCGGCGACCTCTCGATGGATGGGCGCAATGCACTGCTCGCCGAGATGACTGACGAAGTGGCGCGTCTGGTCTTGCGCAACAACTATCAACAGACGCTCGCCCTCTCGCTGGCTGAGCGTCGTGGCCTAGAGGACCTTGGATTTCAGCAGCGCCTGATGCAGACGCTTGAAAAGCGCGGGGATCTCGACCGGAGCGTGGAGTTTCTGCCTGACGAACTGGCAATCGCCGAACGGCGCAAACGCAATGTCGGCCTGACGCGGCCCGAGCTCGCGGTTTTGCTCGCCTATGCAAAGCTCTCGCTTTACAGCGAGTTGCTCGACAGCAAGGTGCCGGACGACCCCTACCTGGGCCGCGAACTCGTGCGGTATTTCCCGACGGAAATGTCGAAGCGTTATCCGGACGCTTTGCATGCACACCGGCTGCGGCGCGAGATCATTGCAACCCAGCTGACGAATTCGATCATCAACCGCGGTGGATCAACGGTGATTGTGCGCATTGCCGACCAGACCGGTGCAGCTTCGCCGGCTATCGCCTCTGCTTTTGCGGCGGTCCGCAACAGCTACAATTTGATCGAACTAAACAGCGAAATCGACGCGCTCGACAACAAGCTCACCGGCAAGATTCAGCTCGACCTTTATGCAGCGGTGCAGGATCTCTTGCTGGACCGTCTGGTATGGTTCCTTCGCAATGTGGATATGACCCAAGGCCTCGAAAAAATAATCGGGCGCTACCGCGAAGCGGTAACTCAGCTCGAGTCCTCGCTTGCAAGTGTCCTGTCAAAATCGGCCGCTCACGCGTGGGAGGCCCGCGTGGCGGCTCTTGTCGGAGCGGGGGTGCCGGCATCACTCGCGCAGCGCATAGGGAGTCTGCCTCTGCTCAAGGCTGCTCCTGATATCGCGCTGGTGGCCGACCGCGCCGGCAAGCCTGTCCCCGAAGTAGCCGCGACCTATTTCGCGACCGAGGCGTTTTTCCAGCTCGACCGCGTCACCGATGCCGTCTCGACTATTACAGTGTCCGACTACTTCGATCGCCTGGCCTTGGATCGGGCGCTCGATTCGATCGGCGATGCCGAGCGGCGCTTGACCGCTGCCATGGTCGGCAACGGTCGTGCGGGAGTCGATGCGGTTGAAGAATGGGTTCGGCCCAGGCACGCGG
>JBKPLN010000408.1:0-2602 GCA_046731635.1 Pseudomonadota bacterium
GCAGGCGCTGGTCAATGACCGCCGGTTCGCCGGTCGCGGCTTCAAGCGCCAGGGGCCGATTGGTCCGCACATTGTTGATTTCGTGTCGTTTCCGCTCAGGTGTGTCATCGAGCTCGTGCCGGCGCAGGAGAGTGCCGAGGCGGTCAAGACGCGCGCACAAAGACGCGCTTATCTCGGCGAGCGGGACTATCGTGTATGCGAGGTCGGGGCGGACGAGGTGGAGCGGGATATCACCAAAGTCCTGAACGGTCTTTCCGCGGTTGTTTCGACGGAGCGCTAGTGGAAAGACCGTTCGTCCCCGCGAAAGCGGGGACCCAGTTTTTCTATAATTCTGGATTCCCGCTTGCGCGGGACTGAACGGGTAGAGGTTGTCATTCCCCCCGTTCGTCACTGTGGAAGCGGGGACTCAGCTTTCTTGCTGTTCTGGATTCCCGCTTGCGCGGAAATGAACGGGGAGGGTCATTCCCTCCGTTCGTCACTGTGGAAGCGGGGACTCAGCTTTCTTGCTGTTCTGGATTCCCGCTTGCGCGGGACTGAACGGGCGGGAATTGTCATTCTGGATTCCCGATTCCCGCCGATGCAGGAATGAAAGGCACTTACCCCTTCAACGCCTTCAGCTGCGCGACAGTGGCCGCGCGCAGCGTAGTCTGGTCGTTGCCCGCAATAATGAAGCGGTAGCCGCGCCTGGCCATGGCCAGCGCACTTTCGGTATCGCGGCAGTAGATGCCCGGGATCTTGCCGGCCTTTTTCGCCGCGCCGCAGATCCTGTCGATTGCCTGTTCGACCTTGGCAGCCTGCACGTCCTGCGCGGTGCCGCCGCTCAGCGCGGTTGCAAGGTCGTAGGGGCCGACGAAGAGGGCGTCGACGCCGGGAGTTGCCGCGATCGCATCGACATTGGCAAGCGCTGTTGCCGTTTCGATCATCGCGAACGTGAGCGTGCCCTCATTTGCCTCGCGCATGTAGTCAACAGGGGCCGTGCGGGGACTTTGCAGCGCCATGGCGCGCAAGGGACCCCAGCTACGCTCCCCCAGCGGGGGATATTTCGCGGCGGCGGCGAATTGCCGCGCATCGTCGGCGGTGTTGATCATCGGCGCGATGATTGCTTCAGCACCGAAGTCGAGCGCGCGAGAAACGAGGGCGAAATCGTTCAGCGGCACCCGCACCGCAGGCGCCGATTCGGCGTGACTTAGGGCACCGACGGCTGTGATGAGGGACCCTGTCTCCCAGAGCCCATGCTGCGCATCGAGCACAACGGCAGCAAAGCCTTCACGCGCGATCGTTTCCGCGACGTGAGTCGAACCGAGCATGCACCAGGCGCCATAAACCGTCTCGCCCGCGCGCAGGCGCCTGGCGAGAGCGAAGGGCGATTCGGTCATGGCAGCCTTTTGATCGTCGTTCCGGGGCGCATCGACGGTGTAAACGGGGAAGGAAAAGTAAATTCAGGGCGCCGAGCCAACGCCCGGCGCCTTCGGCCGAGCCGTTGGGCCCGTCCGCGAAGGTCCCGGATATTGCGTCAGCCGCTTTTTTTGATCTGCGCGACCGCCTCGTTCAACAGCTCGGTCATCCGCGTGCGAATCTGCTGCTCGGTAATGCCCTTCGGCTGCAGATCCGTGGACACCTTGCGCAGGACGTCATTGTCACCGGCTTCCTCGAAGTCGGCGAGCACGACCTCCTTGGCATAGGCTTCGGCATCTGCGCCGCTTTTGCCCAGGATTCCGGCTGCCCACAGACCAAGCATCTTGTTCCGGCGGGCCATTGCCTTGAATTTGAGTTCCTCGTCATGCGCGAATTGCTTTTCGAAGCCTTCCTCGCGCTTATCGAATGTCGTGCTCATGCTGTCCTCGCGTCACATCGCGTGTACATGAAGTTTATTTCGGCCTTGCATATCGCCGGTCCAGCGTCAAGGCAACATGGACGAGCGCTTTTGCGGCGAAAATACGAAGTGGAAAACATGACGCAGGCGTGATTGTGCTGCCTCTACCGATCGGCTAGGTTGAATTCGTGCCCGGGCCCCTGGTTGAGGCCAGCGCTTCAGTCCGGTCCCGCAGCCGCGGATCTTGCAAAGTTGCACAACAAGGAGCCACGGCAACCCGATGGACTTTCACAAACCACGGTACACTCCCATGAGCCGCCGACGCCGCATTTACGAAGGCAAGGCGAAGGTCCTCTATGAAGGCCCGGAGCCGGGAACGTTGATCCAGCATTTCAAGGACGACGCCACCGCCTTCAATGCCAAAAAGCACGAAGTGATCGAAGGCAAGGGCGTGCTCAACAATCGAATCTCGGAATACGTATTCCAGCACCTCAACGATATCGGAGTGCCGACGCACTTCATTCGTCGTCTCAACATGCGCGAGCAGTTGATCCGCGAGGTGGAGATCATTCCGCTTGAAATCGTGGTGCGAAATGTCGCCGCAGGCTCGCTGGCGCAGCGGCTCGGCATCGAGGAAGGCACGCAGCTCCCGCGCTCGATCATCGAGTTCTACTACAAGAACGACAAGCTCAACGACCCGATGGTGTCGGAAGAGCACATCACAGCTTTTGGCTGGGCCGCGCCGCAAGAGATCGACGACATCATGGCGCTCGCCATCCGCGTCAACGA
>JBKPLN010000409.1:0-6449 GCA_046731635.1 Pseudomonadota bacterium
CAGGCGCGCACCATCCGCATCCCGGTGCACATGATCGAGACGATCAACAAGATCGTGCGCACCTCAAGACAGATGCTGAACGAAATTGGGCGCGAACCGACGCCGGAGGAGCTGGCCGAGAAGCTCGGCATGCCGCTCGAAAAGGTGCGCAAGGTGCTCAAGATCGCCAAGGAGCCTTTGTCGCTGGAAACGCCCATCGGCGACGAGGAGGATTCGCATCTCGGCGACTTCATCGAGGACAAGAACGCGATTCTGCCGATCGACGCCGCGATCCAGTCGAACCTGCGCGAGACCACGACGCGCGTCTTGGCGTCACTCACTCCGCGCGAGGAGCGCGTGCTGCGCATGCGCTTCGGCATCGGCATGAACACCGACCACACGCTGGAGGAAGTCGGCCAGCAGTTCTCGGTCACCCGCGAACGCATCCGCCAGATCGAGGCGAAGGCGCTGAGGAAACTGAAGCATCCGTCAAGGAGCCGGAAGCTCCGGAGTTTCCTCGATAACTGATCACAGGCTTATAAGAAAAAAGACGCATCGCCGGGCTTGCCCCGGCGATCTCGTTTGTATCACCGTCCGCGCTGCGACCTGTAGATCTCGGCTCGCGTTTCTTTTGTTCCGGCGCGGCGGACACTCTTGATCGGGCTGGGCGGGATGCCGGATTTCTCGGCGATCTCGGCATCCTGCTCCTCGATGACGCTCAGTGCGGGCGCGTCGCCCTCGAGGCCGTCGAGCGCGGATTGCGGCACCCTGCGGTTGGAACGCTGCGTGCCGTCTTCATACACCACGTCGAAGAGGACGAATTCGCCGACGATCCGCGTGCCTGGCTTGCGCGCCATGTTGCTCTTCCTTGATTCGAGGTCGCCCCACGCGTTGCGGCGCGGTTTGCCCGAAAACGGAAGAAAGCGCAACCGCTGCGGAGCGCTGCTCGAGCGCGCCGCAATGACGGGACGGAACCTGGGGCTTTGGCCTTCAATTCACCTTCGCGGCTTCCGCCACGGTCACCGGCTCATCGCGCCACACATCCGGAAATGTCTTCTTCAAATTCTCCACCTTCGGCGCGTCGTTGAAAACGATGTACGGCTGATTGGGGTGCTTGATCGCGTAATCCTGGTGATAGGCCTCGGCGGGAAAGAACGTGGCCTTCATCGTGCCGGTCTTGGTCACGATCGGGCGCCGAAAAGCCTTCGCCGCATCGATCTGCGCGATGTAATCCTTCGCAACCTTCGCCTGTGCTTCGCTCTGCGGGAAAATCTCCGAGCGATATTGCGGGCCAGTGTCGGGGCCCTGGCGGTTGAGCTGCGTCGGGTCGTGCGCGACCGAGAAGAAGATCTGCAGGATCTTGCCGTATGAAACCTGCTTCGGGTCGAAGGTCACCTGCACGGCTTCGGCATGCGCGGTGCGGCCCGAGCTGACGGTCTCGTAAATGGCATCCTTCTGCGCGCCACCGGCATAGCCGGACACGGCGTTCTTCACGCCCTTCACGTGCTGGTAGACGGCCTGGATGCCCCAGAAGCATCCGCCCGCGAGCACCGCGGTCTCAAATCCAGAGCCAGGTCCGGAATTTTGCGCGGGCGACTCCGCCGCGGGTGGCGGGATTTTCACGGCGGATTCTGCCTGCGCCGCAAGCGGCGCAACGGCGAGCGCAAAAGCGAGGAAGAGGGTGCGGCGGTTGATCATGTGGACATCCCGGCTGGATCGATTGGCTTCGATATACGAGCGCGCGCGCCGGCGCGCATCACACAATGTTACACGTTGGCGTGAGAGGATTGTGTCCGGTCCTCCGTTCGTTCCTGCGCCAGGGATCGAACGCTGGGTCCCCGCTTTCGCGGCAACGAACGGCACGCCCAGGCCTGCCGCACGCGTGAGTTCCCCGCATCAAAGGTTGCGTCTGCGCGCTAAATCCCTATGTTCGGCATTGCGTGGCGTGTCGAGTCGCGCGCTGTGCCAACAACAAAAGGTTTTCGGCAGGGGATGACCACTTCAGAGCAGTTCAATCTGCGGCCGCGTTTCCTGATGTGCCGGCCGCAGCACTTCGCCGTCACCTACAGCATCAATCCGTGGATGGATCCGGCCGCGTGGCACGAGAGCGGCGACGCGCTGCACGCGACTGCCGCGCGCCAGTGGCAAGGACTGTTCCGCGCACTCGGTAGCAACGGGGCAATGGTCGAGACGGTCGAGCCCCGAGACGGCCTGCCGGATCTCGTCTTCACGGCGAATTCCGCCGTGGTGCTCGACGGCAAGGCGCTGCTCGCGCACTTCCGCCATCCGCAGCGGCAGGGCGAGGAACCGGTCTTTGCCGCGGCGTTCCATGCCTTGCGGGCACGCGGGCTTATCGAGGAAGTGGTTGCGCTGCCGCCGGGCGTCGCGCTCGAAGGCGCGGGCGACTGCCTTTGGGATCCGCACCGCCGGATGTTCTGGATGGGGTCCGGCTTCCGCACCGACGCGGCCGCGCGCGAGATCGTCGCCGCGCAGTTCGGCGTTCCCTGCGTTGCGCTCGGGCTCGCCGATCCGTCCTACTATCACCTCGATACGGCGTTCAGCCCATTGCCCTGCGGGGCCGTGATGTACTATCCCGGCGCCTTCACGCCGGAGGCGCTGGCGCACATCCATGCGCGCGTCGCCCCCGAGCAGCGCATCGAGCTGTCGCCGGCGGATGCCGCGCGCTTTGCCGCCAACGCGGTCAGCTTCGGGCGCACCATTCTGCTGTCGAGCTGCAGCGATGCCGTGCGCGGGCGACTCAACGACCGCGGCTACAAGGTCGTGAAGACGCCGCTGGCCGCGTTCCTGCGCAGCGGCGGTTCCGCCTGCTGCCTGACGCTGCGGCTCGACCATCGCTCCGCGGCGGTGCAGGCGGCGCCTGTTGTCAAAGCGAAGGCCGCCCGCGGGCGGTGATCGTCAACCCTTCTTCCGCGGCAGGCCCTTGCGCCGGGTGTGGGCGAACTCCTCAAGCTGCTTTTCGCTCATCGATTGAGCCATCTGGCGCGAGGCGCCCTTGAGACTGGAGACGGGGCGTTCGCCGCGTTTTGCGGCCAAAGCGGCGCCTGCCGCCATCTGCTGCTTTTTCGATTTTGCCGGCATGGCGTTCACTCCTGCTGGTTGGCAGGGAACGCGCGCCCGTGCGAACCGTTCCGCGCTGGACTATAATCTTCGGGCCACGTTCCTCCTGAAACCGGAGATGTCGTCATGGCAACGTATCTGTTGTTCGGTAGATATTCGGCGGACGCGCTCAAAGGCATCAGCGCCAAACGCTCCGACGATGCGAAGGCGCTGATCAAAAAACATGGCGGCGAGCTGAAGTCGGCCTATGCGACGCTCGGCGGCATCGATCTCGTGATGATTGCCGACCTGCCGGATAATTCGCGCGCGATAGCCGCGTCCACCGCGCTCGCGAAACTGACCGGCATTGCATTCACCACCGCGCCCGCGGTCTCGATCGAAGAATTCGACAAGCTGGTCGGCTAGCCGGCCACAATATCCAAGCCGTTCGTCCCCGCGAAAGCGGGGACCCAGATGGATTCCCGCTTGCGCGGAAATGAGCGGGGAGGTGGCTCTTACTCCAATCCCTCGATGATGCGGATGTCCCGCACGGCGCCGTCGCCGAGCGCGCGCAGCGCTTCCTGGTAGCCGGGGCTGTCGTGGCCGGCGATCGCCTTGTCGAGGCTCGGAAACTCGGAAACGACGAGGCGCTCCTTGAGTCCGGATTCATAGGTTGCGTTCGGATTGCCGCGGCACAGATAGCGCACGCCGAACGGCGCAAGCGCGAGGGGTGCGAGCTTTGCATAGGCGGCGAGCTTCGCGGGGTCCTTGATCTCGCGATAGGTGGTGACCCAGTAGGCCTTGGGCATGGTTGCTCCTCCCTGACGCGGATCCTAGCCTGCGCGCGTGATGGCGTGTGAAAGCTTCACACGTGATCGGGCGCCTGTCCTCGGGCTTGACCCGAGGATGTCCCGGCCATCCACGTCTTTCTTGCTGCGCGACAACGAAGACGTGGATGCCCGGCATAAAGCTGGGCATGACGGTACGGTCTGGGCGGGACAAGCCCGGCCATGACAGTGTATGGATCAGCGGGGGCAAAACAGGTCGGTTTCATGATCAGATATTTCAGGCCAGTCTGCGCGCTTATTACAATCACATTTGCAACCCAAGCCCCCGGCGCCCAATGCGGCGGCGATTTCCAGACCTTCCTTTCCGCCATGGGGCGCGATGCGCAGAGCGCCGGCGTCCCGCGCAGCGTGATCGACCAGGCCTTTGCCGGCGTGACTGTTGATCCGGCCGTGCTCACCTTCGACCGCCGCCAGCGCGGCACGTTCCGCAAGAGCTTCGAGGAATACGCAAGCACGCGCGTCGTTCCGGCCCGCATCAACCGCGCCAAGCGGTTGATGCAGACCCACGCCTCGCTGCTCTCGCGCGTCGAGCGGCAGTTCGGCGTGCCGCGGGAATTGCTAATGGCGATCTGGACCCTCGAAAGCGACAATGGCACAGGCGATATGGGCAAGCTGCCGGTGATCCGCACCATCGCGACGCTGGCGCATGACTGCCGCCGCAGCGAGCTGTTCCAGAACGAGCTGATCTCCGCGCTCAAGATCGTCCAGCGCGGCGACCTGCCGTTGCGCGATCTCATCGGCGCCTATGCCGGCGAGATCGGCCAGACGCAGTTCCTGCCGTCGTCCTACATCAAGTATGGCGTCGACTACGACGGCAACGGCCATATCGATCTGCGCCACAGCGTGCCCGATGTGCTCGCGTCAACCGCCAATCTCCTGAAGGTGAACGGCTGGCGCGCCGGCGCGCCGTTCGGCGAAGGCACGGAAAATTTCCAGGTGATGCGCGAGTGGAACAGGTCCGAGATCTATCGCAAGACGATGGTTTTGTTCAGCGAGCGGCTGAAGTAGTAGCTCGCATCCCGTTCGCCCCCGCGACCCATTTTCCAAGTGAAGCTGGATTCCCGCTTACGCGGGAATGAACGGGGACGAAACACCCCATCCGTTCGTCCCCGCGAACGCGGGGACCCAGCTTTCAAGCAACGGAAATCATGGTGCAGTCATGCCCGGCTTAATGCCGGGCATCCACGTCTTCCTACCCCTGCTGCATAGTAAGACGTGGATGGCCGGGACAAACCCGGCCATGAAGTTGAGAAGCCGTCCGTCCCCGCGAACGCGGGGGCCCAGCTTCCAAGCAAGACTGGATTCCCGCTTACGCGGGAATGAACGGAAAATCATAGTGCCAGTCTTTGCGCGTCAGCGGAGGGCCTCTTTGTCCCCTCAAGCGCACGGAGTTCTAGCTTTTTTCTTTCATCAGGATCGTCAGCCCCTCGTTGGGACGCAGGAGAAGATCATCCAGGCGCCCGCTGCGGTCGAGATAAGTCGAGACGAGGATCGTCGAGCCGCTCAAAGCCTGTTCGGAGATCGGCTGCGATGTGCCACCGAAATTGAGACAGACAAGAACTCGCTGATCGCCAGCCGTGCGTTCGAAAACGAGCACGTTTCCCTGCACGCTCACCAGGAGTAACGCCCCGCTGTTCAGCGCCACATACTGGCGCCGAAGCGAGAGCAGGCGCCGGTAAAGGCTCAGGACGGACGTGGACTCTTTTCGTAAGGATTCGACGTTGCACGATCGATACTCCGGATCGAGCGGGAGCCACGCCACGCCATCGCTGAAACCGGCGTTCGGCGTGTCATCCCACTGAAACGGCGTGCGCGAGGGATCGCGGCTGAGCCCCAGCCCCGGCTCGTTCTTCTCCCACGGATCCTGCATGGCCTCCGGCGGGATCATGACTTTGCCGATCCCGAGCTCGTCGCCGTAGTACATTGTCGGGGTACCGCGCAGGGTCAGGAGCAACATGGCGGCGATGCGGGTCTGCGCAGCGGTGACACGCGCTGCAATGCGCGGCTGATCGTGATTTCCCAAGACCCAGTTCGGCCAGCCGCCCGGCGGCAAGGCCGCTTCATAGTCGGTTATCAGCTTGGCGATCGCCACGGCCGTCCACGCGGTGCGAATGAGCTGGAAATTGAACGGCAAGTGGGCGCCGCCCAGATCCTTGCCGTAGTAGGTGACGAGCCGCTCGATCGGCAGATAGATCTCGCCGATCAGGACGCGCTCGTCGTATTGGTCGAGCACCTTTCGCATCTCGGCGATCACGTCGTGCGTTTCGGGTTGATCCGCGCTGTAAACGGGAACAAACCTGTGAATGCCGGGTTCGTCCGGCCGGTAGTTCGGATTGGGCGGGTTGTCGCGCAGGGCCGCGTCCTTGATCAGGAGCCAGATCACGTCGACGCGGAAGCCGTCGACGCCGCGGTCGAGCCAGAAGCGCAGCACGTCGTACATGGCGGCGCGCACCGCCGGATTGCGCCAGTTGAGGTCGGGCTGCTCGCGCAGGAACTGGTGGTAGTAGTACTGCCCGGTTGCCGAATCGAGCGTCCACGCACTGCCGCCGAAGATGGATAGCCAGT
>JBKPLN010000410.1:0-2477 GCA_046731635.1 Pseudomonadota bacterium
CGGGTGCGCCGGCCGCCGGTGAGGGTGCGCCATGCTCAATGCTCCGCAGGCGTGCGACGTTCTTCTGATGCTCGGCATAATTATCCGAGAAAACGTGGCCGCCGCTACCGTCGGCAACGAAATAGAGTTCCTTGGTGCGCGCCGGGTTCGCGGCGGCTTCGAGCGAGGCGCGGCCGGGGTTCGCGATCGGTCCCGGTGGCAGGCCATCGACGACGTACGTATTGTACGGGGTCGGCTGATCGATCTCGCTCCTCAGAATGGGACGGCCGAGCGACCCTTTACCCCCCGCCAATCCGTAGATGATGGTGGGATCGGATTGAAGCCGCATCCTGCCTTTCAGCCGATTGACAAACACGGCGGCAACCCGTGTGCGCTCCTCGGGTCGGCCGGTTTCCTTCTCCACGATCGACGCAAGCGTGACCAGCTGCTCCGGCGTTTTGATCGGGATATCCGGCATCCGACGCTCCCACACTTCCTGCAGCACGCGTCGATGTGCCTGCTGCATACGCTGGATGATCTGCTCGCGCGTCATGCCTCGGGTAAATTTGTAGGTTTCCGGGAGCAGCGTGCCCTCGCGCGGTATTTCCCTGATCTGGCCGGTAAGAACGTCGTTTTCCAGAAGGCGGGCAACAATCTGTTCGGAGGTCAGTCCCTCCGGAACCGTCAAGGCGTGCTGGATCACTTTGCCTTCAGTGATTGTATCGACAACGTCGGCGACGCTCGCCTGTCTGCTGAATTGATATTCGCCATACTTCAGCTCGCCGCGGGCCTTGAGCACGATTACTCCCCCCATGAACACATATGGCTGATCAATGACGCCCTCGCGCTGCAGCAGGTCCGCAATGTCCCGAATGCCCAGACCACGCGGAATATTGACCAATTTATCCTCGGCAAGTGGGCCAGGCGCTTCGAATCGCTGCTTACCGATGAACAATGCGGCGCCAACCGCAATTGCAACCACGATCAGCGCCGTGAAGATCGCGTTGCCGATTACCACAATGGGATGCCGTACCCGGCGCGAGTGGCGCTTGGGTGCAGGTATTCGTTCGGGTTCGAGGGCGGCGCGCGGGCTTCGGGGCAACGACGGCTTGGCTACAGATGAGCCATTTCCGCCACTGGGCGGTCTATTTGCGTTCACCTGAGCCACTCCCGAGTCGGCACCGATACCGTCCCCTGTCCCCATACCCTCCACGCCGGCACAAAAATTTCAATCGCTTTCGCGACGTTAGAAAAAATTATGGCGAAAGCTTGGGGTGCTCTGTGGGGCGGCCTCCTAGGCGGCGTAGCGGCGGAAGATCAGCGAAGCGTTTGTCCCACCGAACCCAAAGGAATTCGATAGCGCGGTATCGACCTCGCGTTTGCGGGCCTGATGGGGCACGAGGTCAATCGGCGTGTCGACGGAAGGGTTGTCGAGGTTGATGGTAGGCGGGGCAACCTGGTCCCGAATCGCGAGGACCGAAAAAATCGCTTCGACGGCTCCAGCCGCGCCGAGAAGATGTCCGATACAGGATTTGGTGGACGACATCGACATGCGGCCGGCGGCATTGCCGACCAGCTTCTGCAGAGCGCCCAATTCGATCTCGTCACCGAGCGGCGTCGAGGTGCCGTGCGCGTTGATGTAATCGATGTCCCCGGTTGAAATACCGGCGCGGCGAATGGCGGCACTCATGCAGCGCAAAGCGCCGTCCCCGTCCGGCGATGGCGCCGTTATGTGATAAGCATCGCCCGACAAGCCGTAGCCGATAAGCTCGGCATAGATCTTCGCGCCCCGCGCTTTGGCGTGCTCCAACGATTCCAGCACCACTATCCCCGCGCCTTCTCCCATCACAAAGCCATCCCGGTCTTTGTCGTAAGGCCGCGAGGCGCGAGTCGGATCGTCATTGAAGTTCGTCGAGAGCGCGCGCAGCGCTGAGAAGCCCGCCAGCGATATTCGGTTCACCGGCGATTCCGCTCCGCCGGCCACCATGACTTCGGCATCGCCGAGAGCGACCAGACGCGCAGCGTCGCCGATAGCGTGGGCTCCGGTTGAACAGGCGGTGACGACCGCGTGGTTTGGCCCTTTCAATCCGAATGCAATCGATACGAACCCTGAGGCCAGATTGATGATGCGGCCGGGTATGAAGAACGGCGACACTCGCCGCGGGCCTTTCTCGTGCAGCGCAATGGCGGTCTCCGCAATGCCTTCGATCCCGCCGATGCCCGAACCGATCAATACCCCGGTGCCGGTCTGATCCTCATAACTCTTGGGATGCCATCCGGCATCATCAAGCGCCTGGCGAGCAGCGCACATTGCAAAGACAATGAACTCGTCAACCTTGCGCTGTTCCTTCGGCTCCATCCACTGATCAGGATTGTAGGTCGCGTTCGAACCATCGCCCCGTGGAACTACGCAAGCAATCTTGCAGGCGATGTCCGACACGTTGAAATGGTCGATTTTCTTGGCGCCGCTCTCGCCGTTGAGCAGGCGCGTCCAGGTC
>JBKPLN010000411.1:0-3379 GCA_046731635.1 Pseudomonadota bacterium
CGCCATGAGGGTGTCGGCCTATGCGCCAACCGCCGCCTGGGTGGCCGGCGTGTTCAACACCATTCCGGCATTGGCGTTTCTCGGAATACTCGGCCTGTACAGTCTTTATCTTCTGCACACAGGCATTGTGGCGTTGATGAAACCGGCGCCGGACAAGGCGGTGGTCTATACGATTGCCGTCATCGTCTGTGCGATCATCGTCTGGATCGTGATTTTCGGCATCACCGCATTGCTGTTCGGCGTCTAGCCCCGATCAGGGCAACGTCTTGAGGTGCCGAATCGGCCGGCCGGGCGCAATCGTCTGCGCCGCGGCAATGATCGCGTTCGCGTCGATGCCATAGTGCCGATAAAGCTCGGCGAGCGAGCCGGTCTGGCCGAAATGCTCGACGCCGAGCGCTCGCGTCCGGTGGCCGGCGACTGCGCCGAGCCAGGCCAGCGTTGCTGGATGCCCATCGAGGACGGTGACGATGCCGCTGTGCGAGGGCACGTCGGCAAGCAGCCGCTCGATATGCGAACGCGCGCGCACGAGACCTCGTTCGCGGGCTCGTTGCGCCGCGGCCCAGCCCGCATTGAGCCGGTCTGCGGATGTGATCGCGAGCAGGCCGACATCACGGCGATCCTCTGCCATCAGGCCGACGGCTTCGATGGCTTCAGGCGCCACCGCGCCGGTGTAGGCAACGACGACCTGGCAATTGGGGCCCGGTTTGCGCTGCCAGTAGGCGCCGTCAACGATCTGCTGACGCAAATCCGGCGTGATCGGCCGCTTCATCTGCTCTATCGGTCGGGTCGACAGCCGCAAGTAAATTGATCCGCCGGTTTCATCGCGGAGCCAGCTTGTTTCGGAAGGCGATCGGTCACCGTTCTTCTGAATGTACGAAAAAGCCCAGGCCATGATCACCGCGAGCTCGTCCACGTATGCCGGCTCGAAACTGGCAAGTCCGTCCTGCGCGATTCCGATCAGCGGCTCGGCGATCGATTGATGCGCGCCACCTTCGCCCGCCAGCGTGATGCCCGACGGCGTCGCCGCCAGGATGAAGCGAGCATCCTGGTAGCAGGCATAATTCAGCGCATCGAGCCCGCGCGCGATGAACGGGTCATAAAGCGTGCCGATCGGCAACAGACGCTCGCCATTGATGCTGTGGGAAAGGCCGAGGGCCGACAGCAGGATGAACAGATTCATCTCCGCAATGCCCAGTTCGATGTGCTGGCCTTTGGGCGAGAATTCCCAGTTGAATGTCGAGGGGATGCGCTCGCTTTTGAACGTGTCAGCCATCGCCTGACGCGCAAACAGCCCGCGGCGGTTAACCCAGGGCCCCAGATTCGTGGATACGGTAACGTCCGGAGATGTGGTGACGACATGGCGCGCGAAGTCGCTGTCGTTTCGTCCGATCTCGTTGAGGATCGCGCCAAATCCCGTTTGGGTGGACATCACCGGTTGAATGGTGACGGGAAGCTCATCCGGCACGTCGATTGTCGGTGCGCTGAGGCGTCGCGGCCCACCCGCGGCGAACGGCACATGATCCAGTAATGACTGCAATCGTTCCGCTGGCAAATCGAGGCCTTCGAACTTGTCCCACTCGTGACCAGGGCGCACTCCCATGGCCTGGCGGTATGTGTCCATTTGTTGCGGGGTCATCAGCCCGGCGTGGTTGTCCTTGTGTCCCGCGAAAGGAAGGCCAAAGCCTTTCACCGTGTAGCAGATGAAACAGGTCGGCTGCTCGGAATCGGCGTTGTGGAATGCGTCAAGCACCGTGGGCAGGTCATGGCCGCCGAGATTGTTCATCAAGGCCGCCAGCTCGGCGTCGCTGCGCTTTTCGATCAACCTGCTGACGTCGCCCTGGTCGCCGATCTCGTCATTGAGACGCTTCCTCCATGCCGCCCCGCCCGCAAAAACGAGCGCCGAGTAAAGCTGGTTGGGGCAATTGTCGATCCACTTGCGCAATGTCTCGCCGCCCGGCTCCTTGAACGCTGCCTCCTGCAGTGAGCCATATTTGAGAATGACAACCTTCCATCCGAAATCATTGAAGAGCTGCTCATAGCGAGCCCAAAGCCCCTCCCGAACAACGGCATCGAGACTCTGGCGATTGTAATCGATGATCCACCAGCAATTGCGAAGGCCCTGCTTCCAGCCTTCGAGCAACGCCTCGAAGATATTTCCTTCATCCAGTTCTGCGTCGCCCACCAGCGCCACCATGCGGCCTTCGGGTCGGTCAAGACCCCAGCCGTGGGCGCGCACATAATCCTGCGTCAGGGAGGAGAAAAGCGTCTGCGCGACGCCAAGTCCGACTGAACCGGTTGAGAAATCCACGTCATCGGCATCTTTGGTGCGGGAGGGATAGCTCTGCGCGCCCTTGTAGCCCCGGAAGGCTTCCAACCGCTCGCGCGTCTGCTTGCCGAGCAGGTACTGGATTGCATGAAAGTTGGGGCTGGCGTGCGGCTTCACTGCGACCCGGTCGTGCGGCCGCAGGACGTCGAAATAGAGCGCGGTCATGATTGTCGCGAGTGAGGCACTTGAGGCCTGATGCCCGCCGACTTTCAAGCCGTCTGCATTGTCGCGAAGATGATTGGCGTTATGGATCATCCAGCTCGCGAGCCACAGCACCTTGCGCTCCAGCGCCGCGAGCACCTGCAGCGTCTCCGGCGTCGTCGACTTGAGTGGCGTGCGCTTGGGCATCGGCATCGGTTAGCGCCCGGAATTTTTCAGCGCTTGTCGCTGGCCAAGCTAGTGTTCTTGGCAGGCGCCTCGAGAACGGCTTTGCAGGCCGGCGGCAGATCCGCAAGCATCATCGGCTTCGGCGGCTTTGCCGGTGGCGGCGGCTTGGAAATCTGAGGTTTCAGCCTCTTGTCAGAGAACCAGGCGTCAAGCTCCTTGCCGCTGCAGCCATCTTCGTCCTTCACCGGCACTTGCGATTCGCATTTCGGCGAACCGGCCGGACAAAACAATCGCACGTGAATGTGGTCGTGATGCCCATACCAGGGCCTCACCTTGGCCATCCAGGCGTGAGGTTTTTTCGCTTCGACCCGGCACAGTTCCTTCTTGATCGCGGCGTTGACGAGCACGCGCTGGACCTCGGGCTGCTGCGCGGCGGCCTTGATGAAGGCGACGTGTTGCGGCGTCCACGTCTCCGGGTTGAGACTCTTCCAGTCGTCGGAGACGAGATTGATCGCTTGGATGGTGTCACGCTCTTCCTTGGTCAACACGTGGTCTGGCATCGGCAGAAACCAGATATCGACGTCGAGTCCAGTTTGGTGGCTGGCGTGGTCGCTCGGCGACGGTCCGCCGCGGGGCTGCGCCAGGTCGCCAACCAGGATACCTTTCCAGCCGGTCGCCTTGGCGGCGGCTGGTGCGAATTTTTCCAAAAAGCGGATCAAACTTGGG
>JBKPLN010000412.1:0-14089 GCA_046731635.1 Pseudomonadota bacterium
GAACTGATGAGGATGTGTTCGGGCGTTGTGGTACAGGAAAGAACGGATGAACAAGTAAAAGTCGGCTAAAATGACCGGCGCGCGCATCCACGGTCGCGGCCGCGCCGTAACTCCCAGTGGAGCCGACAGGGAAAAGACCGCAATGACCGCCGCTACAATCGCCACGACAGAGACTCGCGCGACAATTCACCCGCGCTGGGTACGCGTCTGTCACTGGATCAATGCCTTGGCGATACTCGTGATGATCGGGTCCGGCTGGCAAATATACAATGCGTCGCCCTTGTTTGACTTTGTCTTCCCGCGGCAGATCGCGCTCGGCAACTGGCTGGCCGGCGCGTTGCTATGGCATTTCGCGGCCATGTGGGTCCTGGTGATCAACGGCATTGTCTATGTCACTCTCGGCATCGTCACCGGACGCTTCCGCCGAAAACTTTTCCCAATTCGTCCGACGGAGGTTTTCGCAGACCTGAAAGCCGCGCTGACATTCAAGCTCGCCCATGACGACCTATCGCGTTACAACGCTGTGCAAAAGCTGCTTTACACCGGCGTGATCCTCGCCGGCATTGTCATCGTGCTATCAGGGCTGGCGATCTGGAAGCCGATCCAGCTTCAGGAACTGACAGCTTTGTTCGGCGGCTATGACGCAGCACGCTACGTCCACTTCTTCGCGATGGTTGCGATCGTCGGGTTCCTTGTTGTGCATGTCGCGCTGGCATTGATCGTGCCAAAGAGCCTGCGCGCGATGATCATCGGACGCTAGGGAGACACACATGCGTCATCGCAAGATCATTCCCGGCGTCGATCCGAAGCTCCTGATCAGGGACGCCGCGAAATTGATGCCGGATGCGAGCCGGCGCGGCTTTCTGCGCGGCGCAGCAAGCCTTGGCGCGCTTACTTTCTTGACGGGCTGCGACATTATCGATGGCGAGACCGCCGAAAGCGTCCTACGCAAGATTTCGGAGTTCAACGATGGCGCGCAGGCGGCGCTGTTCAGTCCCACCAAGCTCGCCCCGACTTATCCCGAAAGCGCGATCACCAGGCCGTTTCCTTTCAACGCTTACTATGACGAGGACGAAGCGCCTGTCGTTGATGGCAAGACTTACAAACTGGAAGTTGCCGGCCTGGTCGAGAGCAAGAAGCCCTGGACGCTCGACGAGCTGTATGGGCTTCCCGAGGTTTCGCAGATTACCCGGCACATATGCGTTGAGGGCTGGAGCGCCATCGGATCATGGCAAGGGGCGACCCTGTCGGAATTCCTCAAGCGAATCGGTGCCGATACACGCGCAAAGTATGTGTGGTTCCAGTGCGCGGAGGGTTATACCAACACCATTGACATGCCGACCGCGCTGCATCCGCAGACACAGATGACGTTCAAGTTCGCCAACCAGATCTTGCCTCGCGCCTACGGCTTCCCGATGAAGATCCGGATGCCGACCAAGCTGGGCTTCAAAAATCCGAAATACGTGGTGGCGATGGAAGTCACCAACACCGACAAGGGTGGCTACTGGGAAGACAAGGGCTACAACTGGTTCAGCGGTTTGTAGCTGCGGGTGCTGCCACGAACGGTGTTGAAGTTGCCGGGCCTTCGCCGACGATCAGAAGAACCGCATCAGTGTCCTTGGCACCATCCCAGTGCACCTGCTTGGCAAAATGGGTGACGAGCGAGCCTGCCGGCATTGGCACGCTGGATTTATCCGGATCGAAATCGGGTCCGCTGCCGACCCACCACGTCCCTGACAAGACAGTGATGTAACGGTCATTGGGATGGAAATGCGGGCGGCTGAAGTGATTGCCGGCCAGCCATTTGGTCATCACGCCGTATAGCCCCGGCTTGCTCGGATCCCCGAACAGAACCGCCTGCTGATTGCCGGCCGGAGTCACCGGCCCCCAGGGGATTTGATCGGGAAGCTTGAAGACGACTGCTTTCGGATCGAGTTCGGCGGCAGTCGACGTTGTCGTCGCGACAAGCGGCAACGTCATGAGCGCCGCACATAATAATTTACAAGTGTGCTTCATGATCATCTCCCGATTGATTGCATGGTGAGCTTGCGCCGTGACCGCGTTCGCGGCAAGTGCGCCGTGGATGATGGCTCAGATCACTTGCCGTCGGGCACGTCGGTGATCAGCCGCGCGCCTCGCTGGAAAGTGATGTAGTCCCAGAACCAGTTGAAGGCGACCACGAAGCGGTTCCGCAGCCCGATCAGAAAATAGATGTGCGCCAGGCTCCAGAACAGCCAGCCGAGGAAGCCTTTCAATTCGAGTGCGCCGAATTTCACCACCGCGGCGCGACGGCCTATGGTCGCCAACTCGCCGAGATGCATGTAACGAAACGGTTTCTGCAACTCGCGACCTGCTATGCGGGCGGAAATCAATTTCCCGACGTATTTTCCCATTTGCTTTGCGGCGGGGGCAATTCCCGGCACCGGCTGCCCCTTGCTGTCAGCAACCGCCGCCGTATCGCCAATGACGAAAATCTCCGGATGGCCGGGCACTGACAAATCAGGCCCGACCTTGACCCGGCCGGCGCGATCGGCCTCCGTATTGAGCCAACGCACCGCCGGCGAGGCCGTCACGCCTGCCGCCCAGATCACGGTGCCGGCATCGATGCGCCCGTTTTTGAGATCGACGCCGTTCGCATCGCACTTGGTGACCAGAGTATCGGTCTGCACTTCCACGCCGCTCCGCGTCAACGTGCGCAGCGCATACTCCGAAAGGCTTGGCGGAAATGTTGGCAGCAACCGCGGTCCCGCTTCGATCAGCACGATGCGCGCGGAGCGCGGATCGATGCGGCGAAAATCTGCGGCAAGCGTCTGCCCTGCAACGTCTGCGATGGCGCCGGCCATTTCGACGCCCGTAGCGCCGCCTCCGACAATCACGAAGGTCAGCAGTCGCCGCTGCTGGTCCGGATCCTCCGTCAATTCCGCGCGCTCGAAGGCGATCAGGATGCTGCGACGAATGCGTGTCGCATCCTCGATGCGTTTCAGGCCCGGTGCAAATTTCGACCATTCGTCGTGACCGAAATAGGAATGCGTCGCGCCTGTCGCGATGACCAGGTAGTCATAGGTTATTTCACCGTATTGCGTATGAAGAACTTTCTTTTCCGGATCGATGCCCTGTACTTCCTCCATCAGCACAGTGGCGTTGCGCTGGGGACGCAGGATGTGGCGGATCGGCCAGGCAATATCAGCCGGCGATAACGCCGCGGTTGCCACCTGATAAAGCAGCGGCTGGAAACAATGATGATTGTGCCGATCGATGACGGTCACATCGGCTGCTGCGCGCCTGAGCGCCTTGGCGGCTTCCAGCCCGCCAAAGCCGGCTCCGATGATCACAACTTTGGGCTTGGCCGGTGACACGAGTCCTCCTCGATTGTTGAACTGGTCCAGTGTCGGCTGATGCATGGCGGTTGCCAAGCCTGCACCGAAGCTTTAGCAATCCGCCCAACAAATTCCTGCGAGGTAAGGCGTATGGCGACCCATAATCTCCTGCTTCTCCCCGGCGACGGTATCGGCCCCGAAGTCATGGCCGAGGTGAGACGCGTCATCGATCTCTTCAACGAAAAGGGCCCCGAGAGGTTCAACACCGAAGAGGCGCTGGTAGGAGGGTGCTGTTACGACGCGCACGGAGTCGCGATCACCGATGCCACCGTGGAGAAAGCGAAATCCGCTGACGCGGTGATCTTCGGCGCAGTCGGTGGACCGAAATGGGACAAGGTGCCTTACGATATGCGGCCTGAGGCCGGGTTGCTTCGGCTGCGCAAGGACCTCGCGCTGTTTGCCAATATCCGCCCGGCAATCGTTTATCCCGCGCTGGCAGATTCTTCTTCCCTGAAACGCGAGGTCGTCGAAGGCCTCGACATCATCATTTTGCGCGAACTGACGGGCGGCGTCTATTTCGGGGAGCCGAAGACGATCACCGACCTCGGCAATGGCCAGAAGCGTGCCATCGATACGCAGATCTACGACACTTACGAGATCGAGCGCATCGGCCGCGTGGCGTGCGAGCTTGCACGCAAGCGGCGGAACAAGGTCACCTCAATGGAAAAGCGCAACGTGATGAAAACGGGCGTGCTGTGGAATGAGGTGATGACGCAGATGCACGCGCGCGAGTTCAAGGACGTTCAGCTCGAGCACATGCTGGCCGATGCCGGCGGCATGCAGCTCGTGCGCTGGCCCAAGCAATTCGACGTGATTGTCACCGACAATCTGTTCGGTGACGTGCTGTCCGATATTGCCGCTACCTTGACCGGCTCGCTCGGGATGTTGCCGTCGGCATCCTTGGGGGAGGTCGATCCCAAGACTCGCAAGCGCAAGGCGCTCTATGAGCCGGTGCATGGCTCGGCGCCTGACATTGCAGGGAAGGGCATTGCCAATCCGATTGCCATGATCGCTTCCTTCGGGATGGCCTTGCGATACTCCTTCAATCTCGGGAAGCAGGCCGACTGGATCGATCAGGCTATTTCCGCCGCCCTCGCCAAGGGCCTGCGCACCGCCGACATCAAGTCGGAGGGCACCAAGGTCGTGACAACTTCTGAAATGGGTTCGGTAATTCTTGCTGAGCTCGAACGACTCGCTGTCTAGGCGATCGACGAATCCAGCTCGGAAAGGAAAAACGCGGCCCGTGGCCGCGTTTCTTTTTCAGTATCCGAGCCAGGGATTGTTTCTGCTCGGCAGGGTCCAGGGCCCTGGGAGGGCCGATTGCGTGTTGAGGAGGCCTGCGGACGTGTTGTTGATCACGCTTCCGGCGCGCTGGTTTGGATTTTCGATGTAGCCAGTGTTTCGTACGTTGTCGCCCGGCAAACTTTCGGTCCCGGGATCCAGGAACGAGCGCCTCTGAATGATGATGCGGGTGCGCGTGCGACCGTCTTCGTCGCGGCTGATCTGAATGGTGCGATCGCGGTTGTAGACCACCGTTTGCCTTCTGGTCTGGTTGGTCTGGGCATCCGACGGCCCAGCCGGCAAAGCCAAGGCTCCGACCAGAACGAACACTGCGCCGACAGCTTTAATCCGCATGGGATCCTCGATCCTTTTGCCCAGTATCTCAACGCAGTGTAGCCGGGTTCCGTTTCACGCAACAGACCAAATACTCGATATTTTTTCGTAAACAGGCGACCGGCACGCCGGCCAACCAGCCATTTACACCAGCTATCCTGATTCCGGTTCAGGGCGCCAACAAATTTCCCTGGCCGGCGTCGTCGTGGGCGAGCCGCGCCTGAGATTCCTCTTTGTGAGCAAGGCCCATCGCGACGATCGGAAAAGAAAGAATCCCGCCGGACTCCGCGCGCTGGCGGACGTCGCCAAATTCCCTCGACCTTTTCTGGAGCGGGCGCTAGCCTCAAAAGAAACATTGGTCCTATGCGAGGGCCTCAGGACAGAACAATTGTCTTGCGAAACGCCATGAGGGAGACGGCTATGACCGGGCACAAGGAACGTACTATCGAGGAGCTTTACCGCGACGATCCCGAAAGAGCCGATGCTCTCGTCTTCGGACGAGAGACTGGGCCGAGTCGGCGCGGATTTCTCGGTGGAGCGGGACTTGCAACGATGTGCGCGGCCGTCGGCACCACAATTCCCTATTCGGATGACATGCCGGCCGGTTTGATTCCGGTTGCCATGGCGCAAAGCGCCGCGCCGCCTCCTGCCTCCACTCCGGCCGCACCAAAGGCACCCCAATTCCTCAAATTTACGGGCAAAAATGAGAAGCTGGTTTTACTCGGCGAGAAGCCGCTCGTGGCAGAGACGCCTGAAAGCCTGCTAGACGATGCGACCACGCCGATCGATAAATTCTATATTCGCAACAATGGTCAGATTCCGGAGGAGACCAAGGACGCCGATAAGTGGAAAATCACTATTGACGGCGAGGTCAACCAAAAGCTTGAGCTGACGCTTGGCGAACTGAAGGCGAAGTTCAAGCCGGTGACGCGTCGCATGGTGCTGGAATGCGGTGGCAACGGGCGCTCCTTCTTTACCCCGCAGGCGCGCGGCAACCAGTGGACCAATGGCGGTGCGGGTTGCGCGGAATGGACCGGCGTACGCGTGGCCGATGTGCTCAAGGCAGCGGGGGTAAAGCCCTCCGCGATCTTTAGCGGTCACTACGGCGCCGACCCGCATTTGTCAGGCGATGCCAGCAAGCCGGCGCTCTCGCGCGGCGTGCCGATCAAGAAGTTGATGGATGAGAACAACCTGATCGTCTGGGCCATGAACGGGCAGCCATTGCCGAACATCCACGGCTTCCCGGTGCGTCTTGTGATCGCGGGCTGGCCGGGCTCGGTATCGGCGAAGTGGCTCAACCGCATCTGGGTGCGCGACAAATATCACGATGGCCCCGGCATGGGACAAACATCGTATCGCGTTGCCATCAAGCCAATGATCCCGGGCGACAAGCCCGATGAAAGCAATTTCCGCGATCTCGAATCGATGCCTGTCCGATCGATCATCACCAACCCGGCGAATGGCACCAAACTGCCGGCAGGGACCAAGGAGGTGCAATTGAGAGGCGCTGCCTGGGCCGGCGACTACACAGTGAAGCAGGTGGACATTTCCACCGACTTCGGCGCGACCTGGACCAAGGCCAAGCTTGAAAATCCGAAGAACAAGTATGATTGGCAGCGCTGGACCGCGACGGTGAAATTGCCTTCCGACGGCTATTTCGAGATCTGGACGCGGGGCACCGACGCCCGCGGCATCATGCAGCCACATGTAGCAGGTTTCTGGAATCCGCAAGGCTATGGCGGCAATCCAATGCATCGCATTGCGGTCCTGGTTGGGTGACTTCGCCAACACGCCTTTCCATGTGCCGACTAAGGTCTTTGTTTCTCGTGGCCGCACTTCTCGTCTCGGCGGCTGGCCTCGCTGAGGCGCAAAAGTTCACCCCGCGGGATGAAAGCCCGGAGGAATTTCCCGCGGGGCCAGGACGCGAAGAAACTTTTTATGCATGCACCGCATGTCATGGATTCAAGCTGATTGCCGCGCAAGGCATGAATCGCCGGCAGTGGGATGAGACGCTCACCTTCATGACTTCAAGGCACGGAATGCCTAATCTGGAAGGCAAAGACCGTGAACTGGTGCTGAACTATCTCGAGACGACGTATCCGCCACGCGCGCCGACGGGCGGTTGGCAGAATCCATTTCTCAAACGCTGACCCGCCGCTTAGCGGTCGGAGCGGCGGGGCTCCAGCTTCTTGGCGAGCGCCTTCCAGAGCAGATGATATTTTGGCGTGGCGGCCAGGATCGGATCGCGTTGGCCACAATAGCTGCGATTGAGTTCAGCCTGGGCGAACAAGGCGCCCAGCTTTGGCTCGCTGCCCGCCGCAAGGAGCGTCAGACGATTGAGCGCGCAGGCCAACGTGCTTTGCTCGATGAATTCCGCGCCGCTCTGGCAGAACCATCCTGACAACTGCATGCGTGGATCGCTGTAGGTGCGCATGAACGCGAGGCAGCTGCGCTGCGTGCCTTTTTCGGCGCTGAAGGACACGAGCGTCAAAGGGCCGAATTTTCTGGGCAGCGGTTTCGTCAGCGGGGTTACATGAGTGGGCTCAAGCGCACGGGCAGTAGCGATGATGTCTGCTTTTGGATCATCGAAGCCAAGGATCTCGGACCCGGCGCGATAGATTTCGACGTGCAGATAAGGCAAAAGCTCCGTCGGGTTCCCCTAATTCAAGGATGTCCTTTCGCCCGCCGCCCGCGGCGTGTCGGCGGATAGCGTATTTCGCCGGCGCGTCTGCTGCCTCGGGGATCGATAGGGCAAAGGCACGGAATGGACGCTCAACGTCGATCCATTCCGGCGGATGCACAGGAGTGATTGCACCTATCACTTTCGGCGATTGAAAAAGATGCGAGGCCACAGTGGAAAGCACCGCGGCACCACCCAGATATGCGAGAAGGCGCACAAGGCGGGAGGACAGTTCATCGCGCCATGAGCGCAGGTCCGGGTGCATGCAGGGTTGCCGGCGGATACCGTTGTGTTGAACGCCTTTCTCGCTTAGAAGCGGTGCCATCCGGTTGCGCTTGGCCGGCCGCTGAACGGTAATTAATGCGGAGTGTTAACGATGGGTTACAAGGTCGCTGTGGTGGGCGCCACCGGCAATGTCGGGCATGAGATGCTCGACATTCTGGCCGAACGCGATTTCCCCGCCGATGAGGTTGTCGCCGTGGCATCGCGGCGGAGCCAGGGCGTTGATTGCTCGTTCGGCGACAAGACGCTCAAGGTCAAGGCAATCGACCACTTTGATTTCTCGGACGTCGACATCTGTCTGATGTCGGCGGGCGGTGCGGTGTCAAAGGAATGGTCGCCGAAGATCGCCGTGCAAGGTGCCGTCGTTATCGACAATTCCTCGGCCTGGCGCATGGACCCGGACGTGCCGTTGATCGTGCCGGAGGTGAACGCCGACGCAGTCTCCGGCTTCACCAGGAAAAACATCATCGCCAATCCGAACTGCTCGACCGCGCAACTCGTGGTCGCGCTCAAGCCGCTGCACGACAAGGCGAAGATCAAGCGTGTTGTGGTTGCGACGTATCAATCTGTTTCCGGCGCCGGCAAGGAAGCGATGGACGAGCTGTTCTCTCAGAGCAAGGCGGTGTTTACGCTTGATGATGTAGAGGCGAAGAAATTTTCCAAGCGGATCGCATTCAACGTGATTCCGCACATCGATGTTTTCATGGAAGACGGGTACACCAAGGAAGAATGGAAGATGGTGGTCGAGACAAAGAAGATTCTCGACCCCAAGATCAAACTCATCGCGACCTGCGTTCGCGTGCCGGTATTCGTCGGCCATTCGGAAGCCGTCAATATCGAGTTTGAGCAGCCGCTCGCGGCCGACGAAGCACGCGAGATTTTGCGCAACGCCCCGGGCTGCCTTGTCATCGACAAGCGCGAGGACGGCGGCTATGTCACTCCCTATGAGTGCGTCGGCGAGGATGCGACCTTTATCAGCCGCATCCGAGAAGATGCAACGATCGAAAACGGCCTGCAGATTTGGATCGTATCGGACAACCTGCGCAAAGGCGCCGCACTCAACGCGGTGCAAATCGCCGAGTGTCTGGTGAATCGCAAGCTGATACAGGCCAAGCGCCGGGCGGCGTAGACGGATCGCTTAGTCAGAAACGGGGCTGTGCGAACATCCGGGCATAGTCGTCACTGGCGACTCGGATGAATTCTCCAGTCGCCGGATCGCGCACCGAAAGCTCGCCAGTTGCGACGCCGAAGTACGCGCCATGGATCATGACCTCGGCGCGTTCGATCAGGGTGCGCAGGCGCGGAAAGGTCATCAGGTTATCAAGACTGTTGACGATGTTCGCCTGCTCGAGCCGTCTCAGATAGTCTGCGGGCGACAATTCACCGCGCGGCCCCACTCTTTCTGCCGCGGGGCTCATCAGCTTCATCCAGTTTCCGATGAAGTCAACGGGCGACAGCGGCTCGGCATCTTCCGCGAAAGCCTTGACACCTCCGCATTGCGCGTGCCCGAGCACGACGATGTGCCTGACTTTGAGGGCGCCAACCCCAAACTCGAGCGCGGCCGAAACGCCGTGGGCATGCTCGTCGGGTGCATAGGGCGGCACAATGTTCGCCACATTGCGAACGACGAACAATTCGCCCGGACGCGCATCAAAAATGACTTCAGGGGATACCCGCGAGTCGCAGCAGCCGATCACCATGATCTGCGGCGACTGCCCGCTTTCGGCGAGGCTCCGATAACGATCTTGTTCGTGACGCAGCCGGCCAATGAGAAAGGCGCGGTATCCGTCGATCAGCTGCTGGGGAAATGGCATGGCACGCCGCTGCGAGGAAAGCACAAGGGTTCACACAATCATGCCCAGATTGCCATTGGCAATCCGTGGCGGTCGAGCGGCGGTGGATCGGGAAAACGCTGCGCCTGTCCGGCATGAATGCGCCGGGCTATGACAGCGCAGGCGAGGGCGTCGATCAGATCGTCGGCGGCCGCGCCCTTCGGCGGTGCATGGGTCAGCGCGGACCGCAGGCCGGCCAAAGCCAGCAGTTCCCGCCGCAAAACGAGGCCAGGCTCGTAGGGCCGACTTTTAATTTTTTTCGCCTCTGCAAGCGATCGCTCGCCGTTCAGGCGCCAGAACGCCAATTCCGGATGGACCTCGAAAACGCGCGTCGCGAGTTCTGGATCGGCTCGCAGGATTGCATCGACCTCCCGGATCTTCGGCGCGATGTTGAACAATTGCCTTGATACTTTGCGCGGCGGTTCCGAGGTGGAGAGCGCGGCGTTGCATGCGGCAACGTAATCCGACGCGTAGATCGCGTTTCGCGAGGGAACCGAGAATACCGAGGATTGACGCTGCCCTAGCAAGGGTCTTACGGCTTTCTCTGCAGCGCGGCCGCCATGGCCCACTCGTTCGGGCAGACCGATCGGAATGTCGACCGCGACGATCGCCGGGGCCTTTGTCGCAGCAAGCACATCGGCAAAGTGCGCATAAACGGCGATGACGCAGTCGTTACCTGCCGGCCGGACGAAAGCTGCAATCCAGCCGCCCGGACATCCGTCGACGCCCACCAACCATAAATCTGTTGCAGCCTCACGCATCGGTCGACAGTGGCACGTGCATTGCTCCAAAGGTAGGCTGACCATGAGAAGGGAGGCCACACCCGATGACAATCCGCCCGCGCCGCAGTGTCCTTTACATGCCGGGGTCCAATGCCCGCACGCTCGAGAAGGCGAAGACACTGACCGCCGACGGGGTGATCTTCGATCTTGAGGACTCGGTGGCGCCCGAAGCCAAGGAAGCCGCGCGACAGCAGGTGATCAATGCGGTGAAAGCCGGCGGATTTGGTGCACGCGAAATCTTTGTCCGCGTCAATGGCGTCGATACGCCCTGGCATGCCGACGATCTTGCCGCCGCGGCTCACGCCGCTCCCGACGCAATTCTGATTCCAAAGGTCTCGAGCGCCGACACGCTGGAACTGATCGGCCGCCGGTTGCTCGATATGGCGGCTGACCACAAGACTCGGGTCTGGGCGATGATCGAGACGCCGCTCGCCATTTTCAACATCCTCTCGATCGCCCAGGCGGCTAGCGATTCCGAAACCCGGCTTTCCGGTTTCGTGATGGGCACCAACGATCTCGCCAAGGACACGCGCGCGCGTCTTATTCCCGGGAGGGCCCCGATGTTGGCGTGGCTCTCGCTGTGCGTGGCAGCGGCGCGCATATATGGCATCGAAATTCTCGACGGCGTTTACAACGACATCGGAAATACCGATGGCTTTGCCGCGGAATGCGCCCAGGGCTTCGAGCTCGGATTCGACGGCAAGACGCTCATTCACCCGAGCCAGATCGAGCCCTGCAATAAAGCGTTTTCGCCAACGCCGGGCGAGGTCGAACAGGCGCGCAAGATCATCGCGGCGTTCGATCTGCCGGAGAACAAGGGCAAAGGCGTAGTGTCGATCGATGGCCGCATGGTCGAGCGGCTGCATGCCGAGATGGCGCGGCGAACGGTCGCGATTGCGGAGGCCATCGCACGATCGGCATGAAATTTCAAAACTGAATCATTGTGGAACGCCGGTCTTCCGCAGAGCAAAAAGATGTTCTGATGCAATAGTTTAGAATGTTTGTAAAAAGCAGTTTTATTTTGACTCTGCCGCATGCACCCGGTAGCGAATACCCAGATAAGGGTGCCTGATGATTGTTTGTTCCTGCAACGTATTGAGCGACGAGGAAGTACGAACCGCCGCGAGCGCCGCAGCGCGCCGGTCAACGAGCCATGTCTATGGCTGTCTTGGCTGCAGCGCACAGTGCGGGCGGTGCGCTCGCACCATTCGCAAGATCATCGATGAAACGCTCAATGGCGCGAAGGTCGGCTGCCCCGTCGGTTGCGCGTGCGCGATGCACGCTGCGGATTCGCTTTAACAACCATTGCCTGTAGATGTGCGGGCGCGCCGGCTCTGGCAGCGGTCCGCATTTTTTTGCTAGCGTCGCGGCACGCTGTGGGCTTGGTTTCGCGCCCGTAACAGGAGCCGGTCATGAAAGGTGACACAAGAGTCATCGAGTTTCTCAACAAGGCGCTTCGCCATGAGTTGACTGCCGTCAACCAATACTGGCTGCACTACCGGCTGCTCGACAATTGGGGATACAAGGATCTGGCAAAGCAATGGCGCAAGGAATCGATCGAGGAAATGGAGCATGCCGACAAGCTGGTCGAGCGCATCATTTTTCTCGATGGTTTCCCCAACATGCAGGTGCTTGACCCGCTGCACATTGGGCAAAACGTAAAAGAGGTGCTGGACTGCGATCTCGCTGCGGAGATGACGGCCCGCGAGCTCTACCAAGAAGCTGCAACGCACTGCCACGCCGTCAAGGATTACGTAACACGTGATCTGTTCGAGAAGCTGATGTCGGATGAGGAGCACCACATCGATTTCCTCGAAACCCAGCTCGATCTCGTCGGCAAGCTTGGCCTCGAGCTTTACGCGCAGCATCACATCGGCGAAATGGGCGAGGAAAGCGACGATTGACGTCGATGCCGGGCCGCTCAAGCTCGCTGGCTCAGCACGTCAAGCGATCGGCATGCTCATGCCACTGGCTTGCATGACGAACCTTCAGGCAGGTTACGCGTTGTCGCTGCGTATCTCGCAGAGGGATTTGGCCATGGCCGAAATTCAGGAAGGCAATCGCGTTGTCACGCAGATCACGACAGTGAAGCTCACGCCTGACAAGCAGGATGAGGTGCTTAATCTCATGACCGAGCGCGCGCGCTTCATGGCGACGCAGCCCGGCTTCGTTTCCATTGCTCTCCATCGCAGCAAGGATGGCAGCCACGTAGTCAACTACGTGCAGTGGCGCGATGCCGATTCACTCGCAGCCGCACACCACTCGCCGGAGTTTCGCAAGAAGTGGCCGCAATTTGGAAAGATCGCAGACGAGATCGAGCCGTGCCTTTACGACATCATTCACGTTGAAGCGGCCTGACGTTGTTTACAGCCACGGGCGAGCGGCCGTGGCCTTCTGCTCGAAGCTTTCAATCTTGTCCTGCTTTTGCTGCGTCAGTCCGATGTCATCGAGGCCATTGAGCAGGCAATGCTTGCGATGCGGGTCGATCTCGAAACGGACGACACCGCCGTCCGGCCCACGGATATCCTGTTTCTCAAGGTCGATTGTCAGTGTTGCGTTGGCGCCGCGGACGGCATCGTCGAACAGTTTTTCGAGATCCTCCGGCGAAACACGGATCGGCAACAATCCGTTCTTGAAGCAGTTATTGTAGAAGATGTCGCCGAACGACGTTGAGATCACGCAGCGGATGCCGAAATCCATCAGCGCCCAGGGCGCGTGCTCACGCGAGGAGCCGCAGCCGAAGTTGTCTCCCGCGACCAGGATCTTGGCTTTGCGATAGGCCGGCTTGTTGAGCACGAACTCCGGATTTTCGCTGCCATCGTCCTTGTAGCGTTGCTCGGAGAAAAGGCCCTTGCCGAGCCCGGTCCGCTTGATCGTCTTCAGATACTGCTTTGGAATCACCATGTCGGTGTCGACATTGATGATATTCAGCGGCGCGGCGACGCCATCGAGGGTGGTAAATTTTTCCATGGATTTCTCCGGCGTCACCTGCAGGCCAGTTTGGAACGGTTCTGCTTCATAAAACGTCCGGTGTTCTGGTCAATAGCAGGTTCGACCTTGGAGAGCAGATATGCATATTTTGATGACCACGCTACTCGTGGTTCTTGGCTCCTTAACCCCGGCAAAGGCATCCAATAATGGGACCTGGTGCTACCGCGACTTTGGCGCGACGCGAAGTGCCAATTGCCGATTTTATTCTGCCAGGCAGTGCCTGATCGTTGCCGGAATCTTCGGCGGAATATGCGAGCGCAACAACCCTCCACCACCGCCGACAAGGAAGGACAAGCGCAGGGCCTCCTGAAATTCAGGCGGACGCGCGTTCATCGCGCCTGAACCTGGATTCCCGCACCAGGTTGCAGATTTGCACGCTGTACTCGGAATAATAAATTTCACACGCTTTTTTCTGCGCGGCGCGGTGCTCCGGATTCATCCGCCAGGCCCGCATGCCTTCCTCATGCTCGAACTCGACGATCGTCACCCGCTCGCCATCGTCGGCGAAAAATCCTTTGTGCGAGATGTACC
>JBKPLN010000413.1:0-10716 GCA_046731635.1 Pseudomonadota bacterium
ATGGAGGTCTGGGCGCTCGAGGCTTACGGCGCCGCCTACACCTTGCAGGAGATGCTGACGGTGAAGTCCGACGACGTGGCCGGTCGTACCAAGGTCTACGAGGCGATCGTCCGCGGCGACGACACCTTCGAGGCGGGTATCCCCGAGTCGTTCAACGTCCTGGTCAAGGAAATGCGTTCGCTCGGCCTCAACGTCGACCTGCACAACTCCAAGCTGGAGCGGTCGCAGGGTCAGGCCGAGGCGGCGGAATAAATCGAGCGGGAGCGGCGAGGGCGCCGCTCCCGGTTTCGCCCGCAACGGCGGGCTGACGCGAAGAAGATTTTTCAGGCCGCCGAGGCGGCCAAGCGGAGATGGCGATGAATCAAGAGATCATGAATCTTTTCAGCCCGCAGGTCCCGGCGCAGGTCTTCGACCAGATCCGGATTTCGATCGCGAGCCCCGAAAAGATTCTGTCCTGGTCCTACGGCGAGATCAAAAAGCCGGAAACGATCAACTATCGTACCTTCAAGCCCGAGCGCGATGGCTTGTTCTGCGCGCGGATCTTCGGGCCCATCAAGGATTACGAATGCTTGTGCGGCAAGTACAAGCGCATGAAGTACAAGGGCATTATCTGCGAGAAATGCTCAGTTGAGGTGACGCTGTCGCGAGTGCGGCGCGAGCGCATGGGCCACATCGAATTGGCCGCGCCCGTTGCGCACATCTGGTTTTTGAAGTCACTGCCGAGCCGCATTGGCTTGCTGCTCGACATGACGCTCAAGGTTCTCGAGCGCATCCTGTACTTCGAATATTACGTCGTCCTTGAGCCCGGGCTCACGCCGCTGAAGGATCGCCAGCTCCTGTCCGAGGACGAATATCTGAAGGCGCAGGAGGAGTACGGGTCGGACAGCTTCACCGCGATGATCGGGGCGGAAGCGATCCGTGAGATGCTCAAGGCAATCGACCTCGACAAGATGCAGGGCGAATTGCGCGCCGAGCTCGCGGAATCCGACAGCGACATCAAGAAGAAGAAGATTGCAAAACGGCTCAAGCTGATCGAGGCCTTCATCGCCTCGGGCAACAAGCCGGAGTGGATGATCCTGACCGTTGTGCCGGTGATCCCCCCGGATCTGCGGCCGCTCGTGCCGCTCGATGGCGGCCGATTTGCGACATCCGATCTCAACGATCTCTATCGTCGCGTCATCAATCGCAATAACCGTCTGAAGCGGCTCATCGAGCTCCGTGCGCCGGACATCATCATCCGCAACGAAAAGCGCATGCTGCAGGAAGCTGTCGATGCGCTGTTCGACAACGGCCGTCGCGGCCGCGTTATCACCGGTGCCAACAAGCGTCCGCTGAAGTCGCTGGCCGACATGCTGAAGGGCAAACAGGGCCGTTTCCGGCAAAACCTGCTCGGCAAGCGCGTCGACTACTCGGGCCGTTCGGTGATCGTTGTGGGTCCCGAGCTCAAGCTGCACCAATGCGGCTTGCCAAAGAAGATGGCCCTCGAGCTCTTCAAGCCGTTCATTTACTCCCGGCTTGATGCCAAGGGTCTGTCGACCACGGTGAAGCAGGCGAAGAAGCTTGTCGAGAAGGAGAAGCCGGAAGTTTGGGACATCCTCGACGAGGTGATCCGCGAACATCCGGTGCTGCTTAACCGCGCGCCGACCCTGCACCGGCTCGGCATCCAGGCGTTTGAGCCGGTGCTGATTGAAGGCAAGGCGATCCAGCTTCACCCGCTGGTCTGCGCAGCGTTCAATGCCGATTTCGACGGCGACCAGATGGCCGTGCACGTCCCGCTGTCCCTCGAGGCGCAGCTGGAAGCGCGCGTGCTCATGATGTCTACCAACAACATCCTTCACCCGGCGAACGGTTCGCCCATCATTGTGCCGTCGCAGGACATCGTGCTCGGCCTCTACTATCTCTCGCTGATGCGTGAGGGCGAGCCCGGCCAAGGAAAGGTGTTCGGCGATCTCGCGGACATCGATCATGCATTGCATGAAAAGGTGATCGGCCTGCACAGCAAGATCAAATACCGCTGGGAAGGCATCGACGAGAAAGGCAACACCTTCAGGAAATGGTACGACACGACGCCAGGGCGCGTCGTGCTAGGCAGCGTCCTGCCGAAAAGCGCGAAGGTTCCGTTCGACATCGTGAACCGCTTGATGACCAAGCGCGAGATCTCGTCGATGATCGATACCGTCTATCGCCACTGCGGGCAGAAAGAGACCGTTATTTTCTGCGACCGCATCATGGCGCTTGGCTTCTATCACGCCTTCAAGGCCGGCATCTCGTTCGGCAAGGACGACATGGTGGTCCCGGAATCGAAGTGGAAGACCGTCGAGGAGACGCGCGAGCTGGCCAAAGAGTTCGAGCAGCAGTACAACGACGGTCTCATCACCCAGGGCGAAAAATACAACAAGGTGGTCGACGCCTGGTCGAAATGCACCGAAGCGATCGCCGACGCGATGATGAAGGAGATTTCGTCCTCGAAGAAAGATCCTGGCGGGCGCGAGGCGCAGGTCAACTCGATCTACATGATGGCCCATTCCGGCGCGCGCGGCTCGCCCGCGCAGATGCGTCAGCTCGCGGGCATGCGCGGCCTGATGGCGAAGCCGTCGGGAGAAATCATCGAGAGCCCGATCATCTCCAACTTCAAGGAGGGCCTCTCGGTGCTCGAGTACTTCAACTCGACGCACGGTGCCCGCAAGGGTCTGGCCGACACGGCGCTCAAGACGGCCAACTCAGGCTATCTGACACGGCGCCTGGTCGACGTGGCGCAGGACTGCATCATCACGGAAGAGGACTGCGACACGAAGAGCGGCATCAAGGTGCGCGCGATCATCGACGCCGGCACGGTCGTTGCATCGCTTGCCAGCCGCATTCTCGGCCGGACGACGGCAGAAGATGTAAAGGATCCGTCCAGCAGCAAGACGCTGGTCAAACGCGGCACGCTGCTGCAGGAGCCCGAAGTCGAGGTGATCACCAGTGCTGGCGTGCAGGAACTGCGCATCCGTTCGGTGCTCACGTGTGAGACCAAGAACGGTGTGTGCGCAGCGTGCTATGGGCGCGATCTTGCCCGCGGCACTCCGGTCAACATGGGCGAGGCGGTGGGTGTCATCGCGGCTCAGTCCATCGGCGAGCCGGGTACCCAGCTGACGATGCGCACGTTCCATATCGGCGGCGCGGCGCAGATTTCGGAGCAGTCGTTCATCGAGTCCAACTTTGACGGAAAGATCAAGTTCAAGAGCAAGAACGTTGCGAAGAACTCGGACAATGAGGTCGTCGCGATGGTGCGCAACATGGTCGTCGCGGTCGTTGACCCCGATGGCACGGAACGCGCGCATCACCGTATTCCATACGGCGCGCGTCTGCGCGTCGAGGACGGCGAGAAGATCAAGCGTGGCCAGCGAATCGCGGAGTGGGATCCCTACACGCGACCGATTTTGACCGAAGTGGAGGGGGATGTCGGATTCGAGGACCTCATCGACGGGCTGTCGATGTCGGAGGCGCTCGACGAGTCCACCGGCATTGCAAAGCGCGTGGTCATTGACTGGCGCACCGGAGCGTCGCGCAATCAGCAGGATCTGCGTCCGGCCATCGTAATCAAGTCGGGCAACAAGCTCCTCAAGCTCGCTCGCGGCGGCGAGGCACGCTATCAGCTCGCCGTCGACGCGATCATCTCGGTCGATCCGGGCGGTCATGTGAAGGCGGGCGACGTCATCGCGCGTATCCCGACTGAGAGCGCGAAGACTCGCGACATCACGGGCGGTCTGCCGCGCGTGGCGGAATTGTTCGAGGCCCGCAGGCCGAAGGAAGCAGCGATCATTGCCGAAATCGGCGGAACGGTGCACTTCGGCAAGGACTACAAGAACAAGCGTCGCATCACGATCGAACCGTCCGGCAAAGGCGAGGAGCCCAAGGAGTACCTCATTCCGAAGGGCAAGCACATCCACTTGCAGGATGGCGACGTCATCGAGAAGGGCGATTATATCGTCGAGGGCAATCCCGCCCCGCACGACATCCTCGCCATCAAGGGCGTCGAGGAACTTGCGGCCTACCTGGTGAACGAAATCCAGGAGGTCTATCGGCTGCAGGGCGTCAATATCAACGACAAGCACATCGAGGTGATTGTTCGCCAGATGTTGCAGAAGGTCGAGATCGACGACTCCGGAGACACCGAGCTGTTGCAGGGAGAGCAGATCGACAAGATCGAGCTCGACGAGATCAACGCGCGAGCCGAGGCCGAGGGCAAGAAGGGCGCGACCGGTCACCCGGTTCTGCTCGGTATCACCAAGGCCAGCCTGCAGACGCGTTCATTCATCTCTGCGGCATCGTTCCAGGAGACGACCCGCGTGCTCACCGAAGCCGCTGTCAACGGCAAGGCCGATACGCTCGATGGTCTCAAGGAGAACGTCATTGTTGGCCGTCTCATTCCGGCCGGCACAGGCGCCATGATGAACAGCCTGCGCGAGGTCGCCACCAAGCGCGACGCGCTCATCCTCGAGGAGCGCGAGAAGGATGCGGCCAAAGCCGCGGTCAAGCCGGAGGAAGCTCCGGCGCTGCCGGCAGCCGAATAACCTTTCGGCACAATGAATCGAAAGGGCCGCCGTTTGGCGGCCCTTTTGTTTGCCTGAGAGCCTCGCGATGCGGTGGGCAACGCACGTCACCCATAAAGGCTCTGCTGTCGTGGCTCTTTTCTTTGTTGAGGAAAAAGTGATGATGGCCGACCGCAATTCGGACGACACGTATGCACCTCCTTGTTCTTCCCGGTGACGGCATCGGTCCCGAAATCACTGCCGCTACGCTTGCGGTCCTGGGCGCCACGTCCGATCGCTTCGATCTGGGATTGAGGATTGAAGAGGCGGCGACGGGACACGCTGGCCTGCGTGCGTATGGACATACGATCCATCCCGACATTGTCGAAAAGGCGCGCAGGGCCGACGGTGTCGTGCTCGGTCCAACCTCGACCTTTGAATTCAAGGATCCTGCAAAGGGCGAGGTCAATCCTTCGATGATGTTGCGAAAGAGCCTCGATCTGTTCGCCAATATCCGGCCAGCACGTACCTATGCGGGCTTCCCGCTTCGCTGTGGCGAATTCGATCTCGTTGTCGCCCGTGAAAACACCGAAGGCTTCTATGCCGACCGCAACATGGAAGCGGGAAGCGGCGAGATGATGGTGACCAAGGATGTCGCCATCTCCTTGCGCCGCATTACCCGCGCGTGCAGCGAACGCATTGCTCGCGTCGCTTTCGATCTCGCAATGACGCGGCACAAGCACGTCACCATTGTTCACAAGGCGAATGTCCTCAAGGTCACTGACGGCCTGTTCATCGAAGAATGTCGCAAGGTCGCGCGGAAATTTCCGGCGGTGACGGTCGATGACGTGATCGTCGACGCCATGATGGCGCATGTCGTGCGTAACCCCCGCCGCTTCGACGTCATTGTCACCACCAACATGTATGGCGATATTCTTTCCGACCTGACCGCTGAACTGTCGGGAAGCCTCGGTCTCGCGGCCTCGTTGAATGCGGGAACCAATCACGGGATGGCGCAGGCCGCACATGGCTCAGCGCCTGACATTGCCGGAACGAACGTTGCTAATCCGCTGTCGCTGATCCTGTCGGCGGCAATGCTGCTTGCCTGGTACGGACGGCGAAAGAAGGCGAAGCCTTTCCAGGCTGCTGCGGCGGCAATTGAAAAATCAGTGGAAGCGGCAATCGCTGCGAAGGAATCGACGGCCGACATCGGAGGGCGATTGGGCACGCGGGAGACCGGCGACGCTGTCGCGGCGCGAGTGCAGGCGCAAAAATAGCGTTGTGGATCGAGACCTTCGCTGAAATAAAAAAGGGACCGCTGCGCGAGAATGACAACGGTCCCTTCTGCGATCCGCCGAAAGGGGACACACCGAGCTAAGGTGATAATCGGCGTCACGCACCGGGAGCTTCGCTCTCCGGGGCCACTTTCGCTGTGCGATAGATCACAGGGAGCGCCGAAATCCGCCTTTTTGTGACGCCTAACACAGCTTACAAATCCGCCCCCCTTTAATTTGACACTGCCGGAAAGCCCGTCTTGCGGGCATAGCGAAAAGGGGGATGAGGATGATCACCTGCACCAATCATGCCGGCGCGTCCGCCAGGTTCGCTCGCATAGCAGAATACGTCGGCCATCTCTTTGAAGATGTGCCCAAAACTGAGCAAATCGAATTGCATCATTTCGAATGCCCGCAGCCGGCTAGCCGCGGTCTAAATCGGCCGTACGAGCTCGGCGAACTGATGTCCCGCGTTATCGTCCCCTGACGCAGGGAGCCACAAACAAAAATGCGCCGGCAGTCAGACCGGCCATCTCGGCAACTTGCGACGCGACAGAGTTGGCAAAGTTTTAATAGTGACTGGCTAGCGTAAGGGAGGCGACGATGGTCGGTTTCGAGATCGTAGGTCTGGTCTTTTCGGCCGTCTGCGCAGTGTGTCTGGTCGGCTGCATCTGCGCAGCTTTGGGGGCGCTACCATGACGCAAAGCGAAAAGTACGAGCAGTATGCGCGCGAGGCGCAAGAACAGGTAAGCCACGCCTCCAATGATGCCGACAAGGCCGCGTGGCTGTGGATTGCACAAAGTTGGCTTAATCTTTTGGGCCAGAACGAACCCAGTGCCGGAGGTTCTGGCTCGGACGCCGACCCGGTCAAAGCTGGATAGCAAGTCCGCTTCCATTCCGCTGAAAGCGTCTCGGCCGGATCCGGCCGCCAAGAGCGCCGAAAGCCCGTTTTTTCCGACCCGAAGTCTCAACCGAATGAGCTGACGTCCCGATTTGGTGCGTTTTGTCGCGCCAACACCCGATTCCCGCGCCCGAACAGGGTCGTCTGCAAAAATCCAGAAGTCCTCAAGCAAAAATCAAGGGTTACGCAAGGACGGCCAACTGGTCGGTCAGTATAGAGCCGCTGCCAAAACAGTTTGGATTCAAGGGACCGACAGATGACCACACCCTCATATCATCTTGAAACGATGCTTCTTCACGCCGGATGGCGGGCAGACCCCGCAACCGGTGCTGTCGCGGTACCGATCTATCAGACGACCTCTTTCCAATTCCGCGATACCGAACACGCAGCCAATCTCTTTGCGCTGAAAGAACTGGGCAATGTGTATACACGGATCATGAATCCGACCAATGACGTGCTGGAAAAGCGCATTGCTGCCCTTGAAGGCGGCGTGGCCGCGCTGGCGCTTGCGTCCGGCCAGGCAGCCTCCGCTTTCGCGCTCCAGAATCTTGCACGTGCGGGTGACAACGCTGTCAGTTCCACCGATCTTTACGGGGGGACCTGGAATCTGTTTGCCCACACCTTCAAAGATCAGGGAATCGAGGTTCGCTTCGTCGACCCGGTTGATCCGGAGAATTTCAGGCGCGCGACTGACGATAGAACCCGCGCGTACTATGCCGAAAGTCTGCCAAATCCGAAACTAACGGTCTTCCCCATTGCCGAGGTGGCGGCAATCGGGCGTCCGCTCGGCATTCCGCTCATCGTTGACAATACGGCGACGCCGTTTCTCATTAGGCCGCTTGAGCACGGCGCCGCGGTCGTCGTGTATTCGGCAACGAAATATCTCGGCGGACACGGAAACTCGATCGGCGGTCTGATCGTCGATGGCGGCAACTTTGGCTGGGCGGCTCATCCGGAGCGTCAGCCGGCGCTGAATATGCCCGACCCCAGCTATCACGGTGCTATCTGGACGGAAGCAGTCAAGCCGCTCGGACCGGTCGCCTACGCGATCAAGGCCCGGGTTACCCTCCTGCGAGACATCGGCGCCTCGATGTCTCCGTTCAATGCGTTTCTCATCATCCAGGGTCTTGAGACCCTTGCTTTGCGGATGAAGGAACACTGCAAGAATGCACAAGCAGTGGTCGATTTTCTGCTCAAGCGGAAAGAGGTGAAGCGGATTATTCATCCCTCACAACAGAAGGGCATTCATCGCCAGCGCGCAGACTGGTATCTCGGCGACCAGTTTGGCGGGCTGGTCGGATTCGAGCTCGCTGGCGGCAAGGAAGCCGGACGCAAGTTCATCGATGCTTTGCAGTTGCACTATCACGTTGCCAATATTGGCGATTCCCGGAGTCTTGCAATTCATCCCGCTACAACGACGCACTCGCAACTGACTGCCGAGGAGCAGCTGGCCAGCGGCGTTTCAGACGGTTACGTGCGCTTGTCCGTCGGCATCGAGCATATCGACGACATCATCTCGGACATCAGGCACGGCCTTGAAGCGGCTTCAAGGTCGGCCATTCGGGCCGCCTGATCGGATTCTTTGGAGCGAGACATGAACATTGAGAGCATCCACGTCGGGGGCATCGATGTTCAATACTTTGCCGAGGGCGCCGGCGAGCCGATCGTGTTCTTGCATTGCACTGCCGGTTCAGGCCGGCAATGGGCGGGGCTCGCCGAAACTCTTCGGGAGGAGTTCGAGGTCATAGCTCCTGATCTCTGCGGCTACGGCGCAACGACACACTGGCCGGGCTTTGGCACGTTCAACCTGGCGTTCGAAGCCGACCTTGTTGACGCTCTCATCCGTCGACTCAAGAAGCCGGCGCATGTCGTGGGCCATTCATTCGGGGGCGCCGTCGGACTGCAATTGGCGCTGCGATACCCTGAACGCCTGAAAAGCCTGACTTTGATTGAACCGGCCGCATTCCACTTGCTGCGGGATGGGGATGACGAGGACGAGCGCGCGCTGAGGCAGATCTCCGAAATCGCGACGACGATCGCAAGTGCGGTCAATTGCGGCGATTATGTCGGGGCAATGCGCCGGTTCGTCGACTATTGGAACGGCGACGGGTCGTGGGATGGCTTGCCAAACTCGCAGCGGATTGCGCTCGCGATGCGGATCAACAAGGTCACGCTCGATTTCTGGGCGACACTCAATGATCCAACACGCCTCGACGATCTGGTCGATTTGGAAATGCCGACTCTGATTCTTTCCGGCGGCCGTTCACCGTTCCCGACGCGCCGGATCTGCTTCCAACTCGCGCGCACCTTGCCTGACGTAAACCAGCGGATGATCGACGAAGCCGGCCATATGCTTCCGTCGAGTCATTTCAGGGACATCGCGCCGCTCATCAGGTTTCATTGCGACGCGAGAAATCACCTGAGATCAGAAAGTGAAACCGTTTTGCCGGCGCGCGCGTGCGCCTGACGCTTCATATGGCCGGCGGGACGGAAAGATGCCGCGAGCTTAAGGCCGCCCGGCTATGTGGTGCTTTGCCAACATGAGGTCTTGTTTCACCATCTGCTCGACAAGCTCATCGAATGAGACGCGGTGCTGCCAGCCCAGCTGGCGTCGCGCTTTCGATGGGTCGCCTACCAGATAGTCCACTTCCGTCGGGCGGAAGTACCGCGGATCCACCTCGACCAGGATCCGCCCGGTGCCCGCCTCGACGCCGCGCTCGGACTCGCCCTTGCCTTGCCACTCAATCTTTCGGCCGGTGTAGGCAAAGGCCTTTTCTACGAACTCTCTCACAGAATGGGCCTCACCTGTCGCCAGAACATAGTCATCTGGCTTTGGCTGCTGAACGATAAGCCACATGCCTTCGACATAATCGCGTGCGTGCCCCCAGTCGCGCTTGGCATCGAGATTTCCAAGATAAAGCTTTGCCTGATGACCGTATTCGATTGCCGCGACTGCACGAGTGATTTTGCGCGTCACAAAGGTTTCGCCGCGGGTCGGTCCTTCATGGTTGAAGAGGATGCCGTTCGAGGCGTGCATCCCGTACGCTTCCCGATAATTTACAGTGATCCAATAGGCGTAAAGCTTTGCGGTCGCGTATGGCGAACGGGGATGAAACAACGTCGTTTCGTTCTGCGGCGTCTTGTAAACCCCGCCATAGAGCTCGGACGTAGAGGCCTGATAAAATCGGACTCTGTCTTCCATTCGCAGGATGCGAATAGCCTCCAGCAGCCGCAACGTCCCCAGCGCGTCGGCATTGGCCGTATATTCCGCCGTCTCAAATGAAACCTTCACGTGGCTTTGTGCGGCCAGGTTGTAGATCTCTGTCGGCTGCGCTTCCTGGACGATGCGGATGACATTCGTCGCATCGGTCATGTCGCCGTAATGTCTTAGAAAGCGGAGCTCAGGCTCGTGAACCTCCTGGTATAGATGGTCTATTCGCCCGGTGTTGAATGAAGAGGAGCGCCTCATCATTCCATGCACAAGATAGCCTTTGCCAAGCAAGAATTCGGCCAAGTAGGCGCCATCTTGGCCGGTAACGCCGGTAATAAGTGCAACAGGTGCTGCCATTATAGTGTCCTAAGCGATCAGGCGGTGGCAGTTATTAGGTAAGGCCGGGCCGAATGGTCAGGATTGACCTTGCCCGAATAGCCCACAGATCACAGATCTGCAAACTCTGACATTTTTAATGGCTAGTTGGCGCCATCGATAGGCTGCGAGTGGCATTTTCTCATATCTTGTCGAATATTGCCGATCCGCTCTACGTTTTCGAATAACAACCCGGACCGAACCAACGGAGCCGCAAGCAACGGGAGGATTCCGATGCGTACCGCCCAGGTTTTGCCTATCGGTTTCGTCGCTGCCGCGCTTAACCTCGTCATTATGACGGAGGGATGGAGCCAAACCTATCCAGGCCGAACCATCCAGCTGATCGTTGCTTACGCCGCGGGCGGTACGGGCGATATCATTGCTCGTTCGGTGGCTGACAAGTTAGGGGCTGCTCTTGGCCAATCGGTCGTGGTGGAGAAT
>JBKPLN010000414.1:0-9649 GCA_046731635.1 Pseudomonadota bacterium
ATCTTGGACGGCGCCATGGATGCCCTGGAAATTTCCGCCGAGAAACGCCTCACCACAATGCGGGCTGTCGATAAGTTGGATCGGCTGGGCATCGAAGGCGTCAGAATGCTTCTGGGCAAGGGCCGCAAGGACGAAAGTGGCGACTTCACAAAAGGGACTGAGCTGACGGATTCGCAAATTGCGGGCATCGTGGCAGCGATTACCGGAGCCGCACCAAAGACGGCGGCGCCGACGAGCCCGGGTGAACAAGAGCTTTCGGAAATTGCCGCTCTGGCGCGAGCTGCCGGATACGATGACCGGATTCGCATCGACAAAACCGTAGTGCGCGGCCTCGAGTATTACACCGGCCCTGTCTACGAAGTTGAGCTAACCTTCGAGATCAAGGACGAGAAGGGTCGGCCGGTACGCTTCGGTTCGGTCGGTGGCGGTGGCCGCTACGATGGCCTCGTGTCACGCTTTCGCGGCGAGCCGGTGCCCGCGACGGGTTTCTCGATCGGAGTCTCGCGCCTGCAAGCCGCCCTCGCCCATCTCGGCAAGATCAGCGAAAAGCCTGTACCAGGCCCTGTTGTGGTGACCGTATTCGACCGGGACCGGATTGCGGATTATCAGCGCATGGTGTCCGCCTTGCGTGACGCGAACATTCGCGCCGAGCTTTATCTCGGCAATCCCAAGAACAATCTCGGGACTCAACTCAAATACGCCGACAAGCGCCGCGCACCGTGCGCGATCATACAGGGGGGCGACGAGAAGGCGCGCGGCGAAGTTCAGATCAAGGACCTCATTCTGGGCGCCACGCTGGCCGGCACCAAGGACCGCGAGGAATACTTGAAGAAACAGGCCGAGGCGCAATTCGCGGTCCCGGAATCGGGGCTCGTTGACGCTGTGAGCAAGCTGCTCGCCCGGCACAAGCTAGCCTAGCCGGTGGCGCGTCCCTTGCATCTGAGTAGATGCGCTTAAGGATGACTCGATGCGCTTGAGGGCGGTGAAGCCATGCGAGTTCTGACGGTTCGGCACGCCACCAACTATCGTTACGCGCGGCCGGTAACGTTTGGCCAGCACCGGCTGATGTTGCGTCCACGCGATTCGCACGACCTCCGCCTGGTGGGCGCCGAGCTCACCCTGTCGCTGCCCGGCAGTGTCCGTTGGATGCATGACGTTTTCGGAAACTCTGTCGCGTTGGTGGATTTCCAGTCACCGGCGGCAACGCTCGGGATTACAAGCACACTTAAGATCGAGCGCTATGGCCTGAACGGTCTGCAGTTTCCAATCTCGCCGGATGCTGAATTTTACCCTTTTATCTACTCGAGCAGCGACCGCGTCGATCTCGGCCGCCTCCTGGAACAGCACTATCCCGACCCCCACGGCGTATTGGCGCGCTGGGCCGACAGCTTCGTGACGTCGCGGCCGATGCGAACGCTTGAACTGCTCACCAACATGAACGCGGCATTGAAGCCCGACATCGTTTATGCCGAGCGCCACGAGCCCGGCACGCAGTCGCCGGCGGAAACATTGGACAAGAAGGCGGGCGCATGCCGGGACTTCGCGATGGTGTTTATCGAGGCGGCACGCTACCTCGGCTTTGGCGCCCGCTTTGTCAGCGGCTATCTCTACGATCCGGCACTCGATAAAGGCGACGACACGCAGGCGGTCGGGGCAACCCATGCCTGGGCCGAAGTTTATCTCCCGGGCGCGGGCTGGATCGAATATGATCCCACTGACGTATTGATCGCCGGCGAAAATCTGATTCGAGTCGCAGTCACGCGCGACCCTTCGCAGGCAATTCCAATTTCCGGAAGTTATGTCGGCAGTCCGGCGGACTTTCTCGGGAAGACCGTCGAAGTCGCGGTGACCGCCCAGACCTGAGTGCCGCGACGGGCGCGTTTTTATACGGTGACGATGTTTCCTTCGACCCGATAGCCGTCATAAGCATCGAGGCAGTAGCCGAGCATTTGCTCGACCGCGTCGTAACTGTCGATGATCGACACGTAGTCGACGACCTTTTCATCGCAGAACCGGATAAAGTGGGCGATGCGATAGCTGATCGCCTGGCCACTCGCGCGTTTGGTTGCGGTCAGCCTGCCGAGCACCGCGGCGCGGTCCCCATCCACCAGCATGGTCTCTGCTACGAAGCGGCGCCCGGACAGCAAAGTCGGGCTGTCCCGCCCGAGTAGCTTCATCACCAGGTCCTTGCCTACACGCCGGCCGCAGAAGGGAAGGCTGTCGACAGGCCCGCTGATGGTCCACACCACGTCGTCGTCAAGAAAGCGCGCGAGCGCATCCAGGTCACGGATGGACAAGGCATGGTAAAACGCCTCGACAACGGCGCGGGGGACTGCACTGCTCAATGGGCCCTCTACGGCATAGTGAAGCCTGCTTCTGTTGAAATTCCCTTACCGGTGCTGGAGATACGGGCGGTTCCCGACCACGCTCCAAACGAAGGACATCCATTGCGTAAAATTTGTTAACGACGCCAAATATTTGGTGGCCTGCGCCGTTAAGGCCCGCGCACAAAGATCGTCGAATCTTTAAGACCGACGTGCTAAAGGCCGGCCCGCGAACGGCGGATGTAACGTTGTTTTTGAGACGCCAATGGACGCGAGCGTAGCAACGCAGAGGAAACAGCCCGACGCGCGAGCGGAGACGCTGGTCGCCTCCTATGAGCGCGCCGGCTACATCCGTGTTACGCCCCCGATGCTGCAGCCGGCGGAACCTTTTCTCGATCTCTCCGGGGAGGACATCCGGCGCCGCATGTATCTCACTACCGCTCCGGATGGCGGCGAGTTCTGTCTGCGGCCCGATCTCACAATTCCGGTGTCGCGCGATTACCTCGCTTCAAGCTCAGCAGGAAACGCGGCCGGTTATTCTTATCTCGGTCCGGTTTTCCGCTACCGCGCCGACGCGCCGGCGGAATTTTTGCAAGTCGGCATAGAGTCCTTCGGGCGCTCCGACAAAGCGGCGGCCGACGCAGAAATGCTTTCGCTTGGCCTGGAAGCAACTGCGCATTATGGCGTTGCTTCACCCGATATCCAGATTGGCGATGTTGCTTTGTTTGCGAGTCTCATCGCCGGGCTCGATTTGCCGCCTGCATGGAAGCGCAGGCTGATCAAGGATTTCAACCGCAAGAGCAATCTGGCGCACGATCTCGATCGCCTCGTGCTCGGCGGCAACAACGCCCGCCCCGAATATCAGGGTGTACTCGCGGCGCTTGCCGGGTCCGATCCAAAGGGTGCGCATGCGCTGATCACCGACCTGTTGTCGATTGCCGGCATCAATGCAGTCGGCGGACGTTCGGTCGGCGAAATTGCAGGGCGTTTCCTCGAACAATCGGCGCTCGGGGCAAGCGCGAAGTTGCCGCAGGAAGTAAGGGGCCTGATCGAGCGCTTTCTGACCATCCAGGGCAATCCGGACGAAGCCGCCACCGATCTGCGCGCGCTCGCGCACGATTCCAAAATGATGTCGGCGCTCGCGCCCGCGCTCGACCACTTCGAAAGCCGCACCGGATTTCTGGAAGCGCGTGGCGTCGACGTGAAGCGCGTGCGCTTCTCCACCGCGTTCGGCCGTGGCTTCGATTATTACACGGGCCTGGTCTTCGAATTGACCGATCCCGATCGTACCGGCGATCCGCTGGTGGCGGGCGGCCGGTACGATGACTTGCTGACGCGGCTTGGCGCGCCCGACCCCATTGCGGCAGTCGGGTTTGCCGTCTGGATCGAAAGGCTGGCGGGTTATGGAGGCGGGTCATGAACGCGCCCCTGATCGTCGCCGTTCCCGCCAAAGGCCGTCTGCAGGAGAACGCCGAGGCGTTCTTTGCGCGCGCCGGGCTGACGCTCATGAAGCCTCGAGGCGCGCGTGACTATCGCGGCGCGATTGCGGGCCTCGATGGGGTCGAAGTGGCGTATTTGTCGGCGGCTGAAATCACCACCCAACTTGCTGCGGGAGGCGTCCATCTCGGCGTCACCGGCGAAGATCTCGTTCGCGAGATGATTCCCGACGCGGACAAGCGCGTGGTGCTGATCGAGGGACTTGGCTTTGGTTTCGCAAACGTCGTTGTCGCCGTGCCGCAGGCCTGGATCGACGTGCGCACGATGGCCGATATCGATGACGTCGCCACCGCTTTCCGCCACCACCATGAACGCAAGATGCGGGTGGCGACCAAGTACATCAACCTGACGCGCGACTTTTTCTCCTCGCACGGAGTCATTGACTATCGCATCGTCGAAAGCTCAGGCGCGACTGAAGGTGCGCCCGCTGCCGGCACGGCAGAGATGATTGTCGACATCACCACGAGTGGCGCAACGCTTGCCGCCAACGGGCTGAAAGTCGTTGAGGACGGCACAATCCTGCGATCGCAGGCAAACCTGATCGCCGCGCGAAAGGCCGCCTGGGGCAAGACCGAGCGCAATCTCGCCCGCGTTATTCTCGACAGGGTGGCGGCGCAGGCGCGCGCACGGGCATTCCGGGAGGTGCGGGCGCGGTTTGCGGCGGGCACGGACATGCTGGTCGAAAACGCCAAACAAAAGTTTTCGATCGAGACGCCGTTCGGCGGCCCTACGTCATCCGGCATGCTCATCCTGCATTGCCCGCCGGATGAGGTTTACGCGCTGACGAGTTTCCTGCGCGAGAACGGCGCAGAGGCCGTGGCGGTGGCTGATCTCGATTATGTTTTTTCGCGAGACAATCCGCTTTACACCAAGCTCGAAGCGGGTCTTGCCTGACAGTTCGCCCTATTCGGCCTTGACCTGCGCCGCCTTGATCATGGGCCACCATTTTTTCACTTCGGCTTGCTGATGTGCGCCGAGCGCTTCCGGCGACTGCTTCTCGCGCGCGGGAATGTCCAGACCGGATTCTTCCAGCCGCTTGCGCACTGTCGGATCGGCCAAGGCATCTCTGATCGCGGCGTTAAGTTTCCCAATGATGTCCTTTCGCGTTCCTTTCGGCACCCAAACTCCTGACCAGAGCTCGACATGAAATCCGGGAAGACCGGCTTCGTCGACAGTCGGAATTTCCGGCGCGGCAGCGAGGCGCTTGTCAGACGTAATTGCATAGGGTCGGATCTTGCCGGCCTTGACTTGGGCCATGGAGTTCGATGCCTGATCGACAATGAAATCGATCTGACCGGACACGAGGTCGAGCAACGCCGGACCGGTGCCGCGATACGGAACGAACTGGAATTTGGCCCCGATCAGCTGGCTGAAATAGACGCCCGAAAAATGCGAGCCCGAACCAACACCCGCGGTGCCTGCGGTCGCCTTGCCATCATTGGTTTTAAGCCAGGCAATCAGTTCCTTCAGATTTTTTGCCGGCACATCGTTCTTGGTCACGATCATCATCGGATTGCTGGCGATCATCGCAACCGGCTCGAAATCCTTCACCAAATCGAAAGTCAGAGGGTAAATCGCGCCGTTGACGACGTGTGTTCCGAGGTGCCCGATGCTCAACGTGTACCCGTCCGGTGCCGCCTGCACGGCACGGGCGACGCCGATTGTGCCACCTGCACCGGTGACGTTCTCGATCACGATCGGCTGGCCAAGCGTCTGCCGCATGCGGTCGCCGAGAGTACGCGCGAGGGCATCGGTCGGGCCACCGGCAGAGAACGGCACGATGATGGTGATGGATCGCGACGGATAGGTATCCGCGCCAGCTATGCCCATACCCGCAAGCGCCGCGACAAGGGCGGCAATTAGCTGTTTCATTGCTTCCTCCCAGAACCGCGTTTTCTGCGCACGCCTGGCAGGAAGCATCCGATTATAAGGACGCAAAATCAATCGGCTTGTGCCGATCCAGCGTGCGGCGCACGGGTGGAAGCGGATATTTCAAGCCGCTGGCGCAATTGAACAGGACGACCTGATCGGTGCGCTTCACACGCCCATCCGACAGACTCTGCTTGTAGGCCGCGTACGTTGCAGCGCCCTCGGGGCACAAGAGAAACCCTTCCTCGCGCGCCATTTCGTCGAGCGCTGCACTGATCGCTTCGTCCGACACCGCAATAGCGAAGCCTCCGCTTTCCCGCACGGCGCGCAAAATGAGAAAATCGCCGATGGCCTGCGGCACGCGGATGCCAGCAGCAATGGTGTGCGCATTCTCCCAGCGTGGCGCGTGTTCCTCGCCGGCCTCGAACGCCTTCACCATTGGCGCACAGCCGGCGGCCTGCACGGCGATCATGCGCGGACGTTTCTTGCCGATAAAGCCGATGGCTTCCAGTTCTGCGAACGCCTTCCACATGCCGATCAGCCCCGTACCCCCGCCCGTTGGATAGAAAATCGCGTCAGGCAGGTCCCAGCCAAATTGTTCGGCCAGCTCAAGTCCCATGGTTTTCTTGCCCTCGATCCGGTAGGGCTCTTTCAAGGTCGATGTGTCGAACCACCCGACTTTCGCCTTTCCTTCGGCGACGATCTTGCCGCAATCATCTATCAGCCCATTAACGCGATAGACGGTGGCGCCCTGCAGCGCGATCTCGCTCACATTCACTTCCGGGGTATCTTCCGGGCAGAAAATTGTGGTCTTGATGCCGGCACGCGACGCATAGGCTGCAAGCGCGGCGCCCGCGTTGCCGTTGGTCGGCATGGCCATGTGCTTGATGCCGAGCGCTTTCGCCATCGAGACGGCCATGACAAGGCCGCGTGCCTTGAATGAGCCGGTCGGCAGCCGGCCCTCGTCCTTTACCAGGATTTCACCGCCGCCAAGCTTTGCGGAAAGGCGGGGCATCCGCACGATGGGTGTCATCATCTCGCCCAGGCTGACAATGTCGTCAGCGTGCCGCACCGGCAGTATTTCGCGATAGCGCCAGAGATCGGGCGGGCGCTCAGCCAGCATTTCTTTTTTCAGCGCGTTGCGAATCCCCGCGAGATCGTATCGCACAAGCAGCGGTTTGCCCGCGCGCGACAAATTATGGACTTGATCGGCCTCATGACGCTCGCCAGTCATCGCGCATTCGAGGTGCGTGACAAAACTGGGACGATCGACCTTCAGATTCTCGTCGTGCTGCATGATCCGGCGTCCGGCTTGCGTGTGCCTTATCGGGCACCTCCCCGCGGCCGGCGCGGGCGAAACACCACGAAGTGCGACAGCGAGAAGTTGACCGCGAAGCTGACCAGAATGGACGCCAGCTTCGCGAGCAGAACGGGAATGAAATAGGAAAGCGCGAACAATGTCGCGGTGCTCGACATCATCCCGGCAATGCCCGAGGCGGCAAAACTCGCATAGTCGCGCCAGCGCAGAACGCGGCCGGATTCCGGTCCGAACGTGATGAACGAATTCATCGTGTAGGAAAACGTCACGGCCACGATCCACGCCAACACGTTCGCCGGCACGAGAGGCCAGTGCAGGTACGTAACAGTCGTCCAGAAAACGCAGAAATCGATAGCCGTATTCAGGACCCCGACGAAGGCAAAACTGGCCGCCTTGAGCGCAATGGCGCGCTCATGCCAGGCCAGCGTGAGACGGTCTAGGACATTTTGGAGAGGGGCCGGGATCATCGTCGGCTTTCGCTTAGCACGGCTAATCATAGCCCGGTAGGCCGGGCGCGACAGTGTCGCTCGGGTGCGGTATAGATCGCGGAAACGGCGCGACCGGCTGGACCGAGATGGCAGCAAAACCGACGAAAGGAACTTCACGCGCGCGGGCGTCGCCGTCCGCGCCGACGTTGTCGGTGGTGGTGCCTTTGTTCAATGAGGCGAAAAGTCTGCCCGGCCTGCACGAGCGGATTGCCGAGGTCGCCCGCCATTTGCAGACCAGGCGTGGCCTGAGTGTTGAAGTCGTGTACGTCGATGACGGCAGCAGCGACGACACGGCCGACATCGCAAAATCGCTGCCCGCAATCCCGCTCGACATCCAGGTTATTACCTTGTCGCGAAATTTCGGCAAGGAAGCCGCGCTGCTCGCTGGCCTTGATCATGCCCGGCCTGGCGCCGTGTTGTTCATGGACGGCGATGGACAGCATCCGGCTGACTTGATCGATACGCTCGTCGCGCGCTGGCTCGATGACGGTTATGACGTCGTCTACACCGCAAAAGCCAATCGCGAGAGCGAATCCTGGCTCAGGCGGATGGGCGTATGCTCGTTCTACGCGCTCCTGAACTGGGGGGCACGTCACAAAATTCCGGAAGACGCCGGCGATTTCCGCTTGCTGTCGGCGCGCGCCGCTGCCGCGCTGCGCGCGATGCCGGAGCGCAACCGTTTCTTCAAAGGTCTTTCGAGCTGGATCGGTTTTCGCCAGGTTCGGGTCGACTACGAACCTGCCGTCCGCGAGCACGGCAGCAGCAGCTGGAACCTATGGACGCTGATCGGGCTGTCCATTGAAGGGCTCACGTCATTTTCAGTGGCGCCCCTGCGCGTCGCCAGCCTCCTTGGGGTCCTACTGGCGCTGACAGCGCTGTTTTTCGGCAGCTGGATCGTGCTGGAAACGCTTTTGTACGGCAAGGATGTCCCCGGCTACCCGTCGCTCGTGGTCAGCGTGATGGTCATCGGCGGCGTGCAGCTCATTCTGATCGGCGTGTTGGGCGAATACATTGGCAAGCTGTTGTCGGAAATCAAAGGCCGCCCGGTCTATTTCGTCGCCGACCACAGCGTGAAGCGCGCGAGTGAATCCGCCAAGCCCCGGCCGGTGACATCTCGCGCGGCCGAATAAGACAGGCCTATGCGCACGCGCCACATCTGGCTGTGCGCCGATGACTACGGAATTTCTCCGGGGGTCAACGCTGCCATCCGCGAACTCATCATTGGCGGGCGCATCAACGCAACATCGGTCATGGTCGCCGCGCCTTATTTCGACCGCGGCGAAGCAGCGGCACTCGATCGGCTCAACGCAGCCGAAAAACGCGCCGCTCTCCGATTGCACGTGACGCTTACGTCGCCGTTCCGGCCGCTGAGCCCGGATTTTTCCCCGCGGCGCAACGGGCGATTTTTGCCGCTCAACGATCTGCTGAGGGGTGCAACCGCGCGCCGCTTGCGGACGGAATTTCTGATTGCCGAGATCGGCAGCCAACTGCGGGCGTTCGCCGACATCTTTGGACGACCGCCTGATTTCCTTGATGGGCACCAGCACGTTCATCTGTTTCCGCAGATACGCGACGCATTTTTGCGGGTTGTCGCGCAGGATGCGCCGCACGCATGGGTGCGACAGTGCGGGCGGGCAAAATCGGGCCGACGCTTGCACGATCACAAGGGCCTTACCCTTGACATTCTGAGCATTGGCTTTCGTCGAAAGGCAAAAAGGCTGGGAATCGCAACCAATCCGGCTTTCGCAGGAACTTATGGTTTCAGTTCCAGGGCGAATTTCGCCAAAATTTTCCCGCGCTTTCTTTCCGGGCTGCCGGAAGGCGGCCTCATCATGTGTCATCCGGGCTTCGTCGATGCCGAGCTAAAAGGGCTCGATTCGCTCACCGCACTGCGGGAGCAGGAATTCGCCTACTTCAGTTCCGATGCTTTCATGAAAGTGCTGGCCGACCATGGCGCGGCTCTTGCGCGCCCCCACTGGTAAAGCTCGCCGTGGCACCTAAATAACTCCGCCGACGTCATGGGATGATGAAATGACCCCGCAAGAACGCCAGTTGGTTGACAACTTATTTGATCGGCTCGCCGGGCTGGAGGCCGCGCCTCGCGACCCAGAAGCCGAGCGTGCGATTTCAGAGGGGCTGGCGCGGGCTCCGCA
>JBKPLN010000415.1:0-8125 GCA_046731635.1 Pseudomonadota bacterium
GTACATCGTATGAAGCTAGGTGGTGTGTTTCCTGAACTGTCCCGTCTTGCGAAATCGCCAAAGGTAGGACGGCACAATTGCCGCTAATGGCTCAGGTTCCATGCCAAGGCCCTGCAGCGTTCGTCCCTCGTCCTTTGCGGCCTGCGACACGACATTATCGTTGCGCAACGATTCCACCTGATCAGGTGTGAGCGGCGGCTTGGGGAGATATTGCAGCACCGTTGCCTGCGCCTTTGCCAGTGGGAAAGGCAACGTGACGAGAAGTCGTTTGCGCTCGATTGTAGCGAGCACAAATTGCATCAGCTCCTTGAAGGTCCGGATATCTGGCCCGCCTAGTTCATAGATCGTGCCTGGACGCGTCTTGCCGTCGACAGCGTCGGCAATCGCCGCTGCAACATCGCCGACAAACACCGGCTGAAAGCGCGTGAGTCCGCCACCGATCAGCGGCAATGCGGGCGACAGGCATGCTAGCCCGGCAAAGCGGTTGAAGAAATCATCCTCGGGCCCAAACATAATTGATGGCCGCATGATCGTAGTCGAGGATTGCGCCGCCAGAACCAGTTGCTCGGCATGCGCCTTGGATCGGGAGTATGCACTGGACGAATTCGCGTCCGCCCCGATGGCGGATACATGAACCATCCGCGCGCCGTGGGCATTGGCCGCAAGCGCGACTTGTTCCGCGCCGTATGCGTGAACTGCGTCGAACCGCTGGCGGCTGCGCTCGAAAAGGATGCCGACGAGATTGATCAGCGCGTGCGCGTCGCGGGCCGCCGCTTCTACCGATGGCGCATGCCGCAGATTGGCCTGCACAGCATGGATTTGCCCGACACGGCCAAGCGGCTGGAGAAAATTTGCAAGCTCCGGCCGGCGCACGGCCACCCTGATGCGGTAGTGACGCTTGGCCAGGGCCCGCACCACATGCCGGCCGAGAAACCCCGAGCCGCCATATACGGTGACCAAAGTCTCGTAAGGGCTGGGCGCGGCCATGCGCTTTCTTGCTTCTCGCCGAGGTGGGGTGCCTGAAGCGGGCCAATACAGGATCGGCCAACGAGTGTACAGAGCTAAAAGCCCTTCATTGACAAGCGGGAAGCGGCTCCGTATCTGGTCCCGACAAGCCCAGGTGGCGGAATTGGTAGACGCACTAGTTTCAGGTACTAGCGGTGAAAGCCGTGGAGGTTCGAGTCCTCTCCTGGGCACCAACGTTCCGAGCCTTAGAGCCTGAATGACCATCCGCCTGCATCGTGGTGACCTGCCGGACCTCTCGGCCTACAAGGGCGCGGTGGCTATCGACACGGAAGCGATGGGCCTCGATCCTCATCGCGATCGGCTTTGCGTCGTGCAACTATCGCCTGGCGATGGCTCCGCGGACGTGGTGCAGATCGCCGCCGGGCAGTGGAAGGCGCCCAACATCGAACGGCTTCTGTCGGACAAATCGATCCTCAAGATCTTTCATTTCGCGCGCTTCGATTTGGGAATACTGGCAAAAACATTTGGCGTCATGGCAGCGCCGGTCTACTGCACCAAGATCGCGTCGCGCCTTGCCCGCACCTATACCGACAAGCATGGATTGAAGGATCTTGCGCGCGAGGTGCTTGGCGTCGATCTGTCGAAGCAGCAGCAATTGTCTGACTGGGGTGCCGATGAGCTGAGCGACGCGCAAGTGTCGTACGCGGCAACCGACGTCCTGCACCTGCATGCGCTGAAGGAGAAGCTGGACGGAATGCTGGCGCGCGAAGGTCGCGCCGATCTGGCCTCGGCCTGTTTCCGCTTTTTGCCCGACCGGGCGCGGCTTGACCTCGCCGGCTGGGCGGCCGAAGACATTTTTTCGCACTCTGCTTAAGTTATTGAGTAGTAACCGCTATTGTTAACTCTGGACGATCGTGTTGCCGTGTCGGGGCCATATTCGGCCGGCATCTTGCCGCCCGCAGCGTGACCATGACTTCCGGCACTTGTTTTAACCAGAACCGGGCACTGGGCTTGGGATGAGCCGTGTGATCACAGCCAGGAGCGATCCAGAAGCGACGCGCGCTTATTGGACCATGAGTCGGCGCGATGCCGACCGGGCCTTTCGTGCTGCGCGGAGACACAGCCGTCTGGTTCGCATCCTGCGTATCGCGGTTCCGGTGACGGTGGTCATCGGGGTGATCATTGTTACGCTGATCACCTACTTCAATCCACTTCGCATGCTTGCCAAACTTCCAATCAACATCGACAACCTCGTCGTATCGGGCACCAAGGTCACGATGGAACAACCGCGGCTGGCCGGGTTTACGAGCGATGCGCGCGCTTACGAGTTGACGGCCGACACCGCGGCACAGGACATGACCAAGCCCGACATCGTCGAGTTGCGCAACATCCGCGCCAAGGTCGAAATGCAGGACAAGACGTCGATGGAAATGACCGCCATTAGCGGCACCTATGATGCCAAGGGCGAAACGCTCAAACTTGATCGGGAAATCCTGCTGAGATCGTCCACCGGCTACCAGGGGCGCTTGAGCGAGGCGCTGGTCGACATTCGCAAAGGCAACGTGGTGTCCGAGCATCCTGTTGAAGTGAAAATGTTGCAGGGCACGCTCAATGCGAACCGGCTGGATATTCTTGATTCAGGAGACCTGGTTCGTTTTCACGGCGGCGTGGTCATGGACATGATGCTCAACCAGTCACCGCCAACAAAGCCCGACGCGCAATGATCGAAATGCGGAAACCATTCGCCTTGTTGCTGGTCGTTGTTGCGCTGATAATTTCTGGCGTGAGCCCGCGCGCGCAGACGGCAAGCCAGGGACCGCCAAACGCATTGCAGGGCTTTTCGCAGAATCGCGATCAGCCGGTCCATATCGAAGCAGCGACTTTGGAAGTTCGCGACAAGCAAAAGGAGGCGACCTTCAGCGGTGATGTCCGCGTGAAGCAGGGTGACACGGGCATGCGTTGCAAATCGCTCGTGGTCTTCTACGAGCAGGGCGCTGACGGCAATGCCAAGACCAAGACGATGCAAGCAGCCGCGCCTGGCCCCGGCGGCGAGCAGCGCATCAAAAGATTGGAAGCGCGAGGCGGCGTTGTCGTCACGCAGAAAGATCAGACTGTCACCGGCGAACTGGGGGTCTTCGACATGAAAACCAACACGGTCACGATGACGGGCAGTCCGGTAATCATGACGCAGGGCCCGAATGTATTGAAGGGTGACAAGCTGGTGGTCGATCTGACAAACGGGGTATCGCGGGTGGAATCGGGCAAAAATGGCCAAGGTCGGGTACAGGGACTATTTCAACCTGGCAGCGCCGGAGCCGGGGCTGATTCCAAAACCGGCGGGGGCGGCATCCAGGCCCCACGGCCCATTCCCACGCGGCCGTTTTGAGCCGGTGTCGTCGTCGGCCGTCGGCCCACTCAGCGCTTCGGGAATCGGGTAATGTCCCGCGCGCAGCATTTGTGGCCCTACAGAAAGACCATGTTCAAGCAGCTTGAGCTCATGCGACGCGAGCTGGCGAATATTGTTTCGCAACTCTGGCGGCGTCCAAGCAAAGCTCGCCGAAGTCTGAGCCCGGTCGACGCGCGCGCGCACCAGGGGGCCCATTCTCGGCCGTCGCAGCGCGCTTATGTTGCTCAAAATCAGGCAGCCGCGCAGCCGCGCCGAGGCAGCGATGGACGGCAGGCAGTCCGTCCCGCATATCTCGCTGCGCACGGTGTGGAAAAGAGCTTTGCCGGCCGCATGGTGGTCCGAGGCGTGACGCTCTACGTGCGTCGGGGCGAAGCGGTCGGATTGCTCGGACCGAATGGCGCCGGCAAAACCACGGTCTTCTACATGATCACCGGCCTTATCCGTGCCGACCGTGGTCATATCGAACTCGATGGCTTTGACGTCACGACGCTGCCCATGTATCAGCGCGCCCGGCTCGGGATCGGCTATTTGCCGCAGGAAGCCTCGATCTTTCGCGGTCTCAACGTAGAGGACAACATTCGTTCGGTACTCGAAGTCATCGAACCGGACCGACGTCGCCGAGAAGCCGACCTCAACGCTCTGCTTGAGGAGTTCAACATCGCACGGGTGCGCAAAACGCCCACTATCGCATTATCAGGCGGCGAGCGTCGCCGCGTGGAAATCGCGCGCGCATTGGCGACGCGGCCGAGCTACATGCTGCTCGACGAACCATTCGCAGGCATCGATCCCATCGCTGTCGGCGACATCCAGGCGCTGGTCCGTCATCTCACCAACCGCGGAATCGGCGTCCTGATAACGGATCATAATGTGCGCGAGACGCTGGGACTCACCGATCGTGCCTACATCATCTATTCCGGCGAAGTGCTGATGGAGGGCCGCGCGGACGACATCGTCAACAATCCGGACGTCCGCCGTCTCTACCTGGGAGAAGAATTCCGGCTATAGGTTGCGTGCACACAAATTATGCAACTCCGCGTTGCTTAATCGCATATCGCCGGCTCCGGTAACCTGATATACACAAGCAAGAATCGGACCACTTCTCGCCGGGACGTTTTATGGCGTTGTCACAAAGACTGGAGTTTCGCCAGACGCAAGGGCTGGTGATGACCCCGCAGCTGATGCAGGCCATCAAGCTGTTGCAACTTTCCAGTCTCGATCTGGCGGCCTACGTCGAAGGCGAGCTCGAACGCAATCCGCTCCTTGAGCGGCCGAGCGACGAGGAGTCGCCGGCACCGAATTCCGAGACAAACGGCTCCGCGCCCGAAACCGGTGACGATGGCCCTGCCAATGCGGACTGGATGGGAGCTGGCCTTGAGACCAGCCGCAGCTCAATGGAGCAAGGACTCGGCACCGAGCTGGAAAATGTCTTTCCTGACGACGGTGGAGAAAAGATCCCAAAATCGGGAGAGACTGCAGCGCCGGCCTATTCGGAGTGGTCTGGAGCAACGTCGGGCGGGGTTGAGGACTACAATCTTGAGGCTTTCGTCTCGGTCGAGACAACGCTTGCCGATCATCTCGCGGAGCAGATGGCGCTGGCGATTTCCAGCCCGGCAGGGCGAATGATCGGGCAATACCTGATCGATATGGTCGACGAGGCCGGCTATCTGACGGGCGATCTTGAGGCCGTCGTCGATAAACTCGGCGCTCGACGGAGCGACGTCGAGCTCGTGCTTGCGGTGCTGCAAACATTCGACCCACCTGGCGTGTGCGCACGCAATCTCACCGAATGCCTTGCCATCCAGTTGAAGGAACGCGACCGGTATGACCCGGCAATGAAGACGCTTGTTGAACATCTCGATCTGCTCGCGAAAAGAGACCTTTCCGCCCTGCGGCGTCTGTGTGGGATCAACGACGAGGATCTCAGCGACATGATTGTCGAGATCCGCACGCTTAATCCCAAACCCGGCCTCGCGTTCGGCTCAACGATGGTGCAGCCGATCGTTCCGGATGTATTCGTGCGCAGTGCGCCCGATGGCACCTGGCAAGTGGAGCTGAATTCCGACACGTTGCCGAAAGTTCTCATAAACCAGCGCTACTACGCGCAAGTTTCCGAATCGAGCCGGAGCGACAAAGAGAAAGCCTATATTGCCGACTGCATGCAAACGGCCACATGGCTGGTTCGGGCACTCGACCAGCGCGCTAAAACCATTCTCAAGGTATCAAGCGAAATCGTCAGGCAGCAGGACGGATTTTTTGCCAAGGGCGTGCAGCATCTGCGACCTTTGAATTTGAAAACCGTTGCCGACGCCATTGGCATGCATGAGTCGACTGTGTCGCGCGTCACCGCCAACAAGTACATGGCGACAAGCCGCGGCATTTTCGAACTGAAATATTTCTTTACCTCGGCGATCGCCGCAGCCGACGGAGGTGAGGCTCATTCAGCCGAAGCGGTTCGTCACCGCATTCGTCAAATGATCGATGAGGAAAGCGCCGAACACGTGCTATCGGACGACACCATTGTGGAGAAGCTTCGCGAGGCCGGAGTTGATATCGCGCGCCGCACAGTTGCCAAGTACCGCGAGGCCATGCGGATCCCGTCGTCCGTGCAGCGCCGGCGCGAAAAATTGACCGCCGGTTCCTGATCGGCTGTTCCAATGCATTGACGTGCGGAACATTTTTAAGGTCAAATATTCCGCGCCACTGGACCAGGTGTTTGTTTGGCACCAATGGAGGTCAGCCGATGCCTTTACGCGTTTCGGGAAGGAACATCAGCATCGGCGCGGCCCTGCAGCGAAAAATAACCGAACGTGTCGAAGAGGCAGCGTCAAAATACTTCCGCGGCGGCTATTCAGGCCATGCCACGGTCGGCAAGGACGGCTTTGGTTTCCGAACAGAATGTGTTCTGCATCTTGATTCCGGTGCATTGCTCGAGGCTGAAGGGATGGCACCCGATCCCTATGACAGCGCGGAACAGGCAGCGATTCGGATAGAAAAGCGTTTGCGGCGCTACAAACGCCGCCGCAAGGACCATCAGGCCCGCCGGGGCCGTCGGGGGAGATCAAAAAATGCCAGAAAAGCGACAATCGGAAGCTGAGTTCTCCCATTGACGGCGACGTTGACCGCTCCTATGGTCCGCCGCTTTCAACAACCCCCTTTGCAACTCGGCGCCATTATGACCGATCATCGGACATGTCCATGACGCTTACCGACCTCGTCGCGCCGAACGCGGTTATTCCGGCTCTCAAGGTTAATAACAAGAAGCAGGCGATTCAGGAATTGGCCGCGCGCGCTGCCGAACTCACCGGGCAGAACGAGAAGGCTATCCTGGAAATCCTGCTTCAGCGCGAAAAACTGGGCTCGACCGCGGTTGGCAACGGCGTTGCAATTCCGCACGGCAAGCTAACGAAACTGGGGCGTCTGTTTGGCCTGTTTGCGCGGCTTCATAAGCCAATCGATTTCGAGGCACTCGACAATCAACCGGTTGACCTGATTTTCCTGCTGCTCGCGCCGGAGGCCGCCGGCGCCGATCATCTCAAGGCCTTGGCACGCGTTGCGCGACAGCTTCGTGATCCCGAAATCGCTCGCCGTCTCCGCGAATCAAGCGACGCGGATGCGTTATATGCCGTGCTGTCGATGCCGCCAGCTTCAAGCGCTGCCTGACCGAGAAGCGTCCGTTTGAGGCATCAAGAATCAACCGGGCGTCAGCGAGGCTGCGCCCGGTTCGGTCGGACTTGCAAGCGGACGCGTCGGGTCTTGCCCTTCGCGTTTTCCGCCGCAGATTTTTCAGATCAGTGCACGCTGACCGGCTCGAGCTCCTGGCTCCAGGCGTTCGCAAGTGCGGCTTCACGCGTATCGGTCAGCATGATCGGCGTGCCATCGGCGGCATGCAGCGAAAATAGCTTGAGGCCGGGCGCGATCTTTGGCGCCTGCGGGAACAGGCTCGCTACATCCTCGGAGCGGATCGTCTTGACGTAAGCCAGGCGCCCGTCGCCCAGCTGCGCCAGTGCTTCCTGGGTAATGGCCGGATGCGCTTTATTCGGTTCAATCTGTTTGTCGTTGGTCATGGCCCTCGACTCCTTTCTGATTCAACGCTTGACGCGGTCGAGTCCTGTTCACGAGTCCGTCATTCCTGTTCATTGATCGAGATCGTTTTCACGATCCGTTCCGGCTGGGGCCGGACGAGATCGATCGACAAGAGGCCGTTTTTCAGGTCCGCCCCCATTACCTCCATCCCATCCGCCAGCACGAACGTGCGCTGGAACTGGCGCGCGGCGATGCCGCGGTGGAGATACTGACGGGTTTTATCGTCCTGTTGCCTGCCGCGGATCACCAACTGGCTTTCCTCGACACTCACATCGAGCTGATCGCGGGTGAAACCGGCGACGGCAAGCGTGATGCGCAGGCGTTCTGGGTCTTTGCCATCACGCGGCAGTCGCTCGATATTGTAGGGCGGATAGCCATCGGCCCCCTTAGCGACGCGATCGAGCACGCGCTCGATTTCGTCGAAACCTAGCAGGAACGGGCTGGACAGGGACGGAACTCGCGACATTGATCTCAAAGCCCTCGCTTGAAGCGACTTTGACGGGCCCTTCCGGCGCCTCAACCGTCCGAAACTGCCGGCCGGTCGATCCCTAATATGGGCGGGCCGGGTTAAAGGTTCAAGAACAAGGGGAATTCGGGTTGGAACACGATATAATCGCCGCTTACGCGGGTTTTCCATGCCTCATCAGCCCCCCATTTCGACCCGTACTG
>JBKPLN010000416.1:0-1576 GCA_046731635.1 Pseudomonadota bacterium
ACGCGGGCCAGCGCATAAACGGCATAGTCCGCTATGTCTGTCGCAAACCGCAGCTCACCGCCTTCTCTGAGAATCCGGCTGAGCCGCTTCAAAGTATCGTCCTGGATGAATCGTCGCTTCCAGTGACGGCGCTTCGGCCACGGGTCGGGGTAAAGCAGATCGATCCGCGACAGCGAGGCATCGGTCAGCCAATCCAGCAGTTCGCTTGCATCGCCGAAATGCAGCCGGATATTCGGCAGCGCGCCATCTTCTATCGCAACGAGCGCCTTGCCGACGGCGTTGACGAATGCGTCAGTCCCGATGAAACCTGTTCGCGGGTGAGCTGTTGCCTGCGCAATCAGATGCTCCGAGCCGCCAAAGCCGATCTCGAGCCGCACATCGTCAACGGGCACCGCAAACAGCATGCGCACATCGGCCGGCGAAGCCATCGTGAAAGTGAGCGCAACGCGTGGCAGCAGCGACTCGAATAACGCCGCTTGCCTTGCCTTCAGCGGGTGTCCTTTACGGCGGCCGAAGAAGGCACGTTTTGAACCTCTGTTGTCATCACCGGGCCGGCGCGAACCGCTGTGACCCGGTGATCCCGATTCGTGTGGCACTGCGTTGCGTCCCTAAGGGCGATCGCCGGGACCAGCCCGGGGATAGCGATTTTAGTGCCTGGTGCCTCCCGCGAAAATGGAGGCCTGACGACCGATTGTCGGTCTACTTCACGGCGCTTCTGATCGCGGGCGCGAGGTCGGTTTTCTCCCAGGAGAAGCCGCCATCCTTTTCGGGCGCGCGGCCGAAATGGCCATAGGCCGCTGTGCGCTTGTAGATGGGCCGATTGAGCTTAAGCATGCGCCTGATGTTGGTCGGGGTGAGACGGAAGAGCTCGGGCAGAATCTTCTCGAGCCTTTTCTCCTCGACTTTGCCGGTGCCATGGGTGTCGACCAGAACAGACATTGGGTCTGCCACCCCGATCGCGTAGGCGACCTGGATGGTGCAACGGCCGGCCAAGCCGGCTGCCACCACGTTCTTGGCGAGGTAGCGCGCGGCGTAAGCGGCCGAGCGATCGACCTTGGTCGGATCCTTGCCCGAGAACGCTCCGCCGCCGTGCGGCGCGTAGCCGCCATAGGTGTCCACGATGATCTTGCGGCCGGTGAGGCCGCAGTCGCCGTCCGGCCCGCCGATGACAAAATTGCCGGTCGGGTTGACCAGAAAATCGGATGGCTTCTTCGGCATCCAGCCTTTCGGCAGGGCCGATTCAACCGCATCGGTGATCATTTCCTTGATGAGACCGGGAGTATATTTCTTGCCGTTGCGGCTCTGCGCATTGTGCTGGGTGGAGACCACGACCTTGGTGCAGCCAACTGGCTTGCCATCGATGTAGCGGATCGTAACCTGGCTCTTCGAATCTGGCTGCAAGTCGTAAAGCTGGCCGGAGCGGCGTTTCTCATAAAGAACCTTCAGTATTTTGTGCGCGAAGTAGATCGGCGCGGGCATGAAGGAATTCTTCTCGTAGACTTCGCTTTCGGTGCACGCGAAGCCGAACATCATGCCCTGGTCACCAGCACCCTCTTCCTCTCCTCCTTTTTTCTTC
>JBKPLN010000417.1:0-11048 GCA_046731635.1 Pseudomonadota bacterium
GATTACTAACACAGTCTCGTGGGCTCGGAGATGTGTATAAGAGACAGGCTTTGAGCCGCACGCGCCCTATTACCGCCGCCGATTCGGCGACGTAGAACTGACCCTCTGGAGGAAATTCCGGCGCCTGTCCGTCAAGCTTATAGATCGCCATTCACACCTCCCAAGGCGCGCGAACTTGCCTCAACGGAACGCGGGAGGAAAGTCTTCAGGCGTGCAGGAGACCGCAGGCCTGCAAGCTCATCACGAGGACCAGGCCTGACATCAGGCTCCAAAAGCCGGCGATCAGCGTCGCCAGGAAAACGAATTCGAAGCGACGGCCCTCGCGCTGGCTGCCCAGAATGGTGTTGCGCATGATCAAGAAGGGCGCCGTGACGACCAAAAGCGGGATCGCGGCGAACGCAGCCGCGCGAGGGCCGTCGCTGAGCTGACTGAAACTGGGCAAGCGGCTCGTGAACAGGCGATAACCGGAACTGCACAGGCCGGCGAAGGCAAATCCCAGCCCCAGCGCCAACAGCATTTGAAAGGATTCCGCCGTCATTGGGCAGCCTCAACGCAATACCGAGGCCATCTGTTGCAAACGAAGGCGTTCGGCGCCAGCCAATCCTTAACCAATGGTAAATGCCGGCGTGTCACCGCCGCCGGAAGCAGGCGTGGCATAATCCGCGCGATTCGCCCGCGAAGGAGCACACCTTGACCACTCTCGCACAGGAGCGCCAACGGTCGGTACGGCGCACTGTACGCGGCACTGGGCGCAGCCCGTTGCTGGCGCCGGTGATGCTCTTTGCAGCCGCCGTTGCTTTCGCCGCCGTTTATGTCGCCTACGTTCTCTGGCCGCGTTGGCCCGAGACCTCGGTGGTGCTCGATGCACCCTCATTGCCGATCGTCGTTTCGGGGACGGCGTTCAACGTCGAACCGGCGGCAATCCGCATGAGGGTCCAGCGGCGCCCTGGAGCACATGAACGCGTTGATCTTTCCTATTTGTGGCCGCGTCTGGTGCCGCCGGATCCTGCACTCAAATCGACCGTCGGAGCGCCCGTCGATCCGAACGAGCGGCTGTTTGTTACGATCGCATCCGGCGAAACCACGCTGCCCCTGATGGAGCGCGTGCAAACCATCTATCCGCGTTATCTCGTGCCCGAGCCGGTCGCGGGTCCCCCCGGTCTCACGTTTCGCGCCTTTCGTGATGACACGCCATACCAGGGCGAAGATCTCGTTTTCGAGTCAAGTGCGCCGGAGCATTTTCTGGCACGTTGCTCCCGAAAGGGCGTCATCAATTCGGGGGTTTGTCTGGTGGAAAGGCGTGTCGGCAACGCCGATGTTACTCTGCGCTTTCCGCGCGAATGGCTGGCAAATTGGCAGGACATAGCCAGCAGTATCGACAAGCTGATTGCCCGGCTGCATCCGGCTGGCTAGCTGCCAAAGCTGACGTGGATGGCCGGGAAAGCCCGGCCATGATGACAGTCTGACGCCCGCTAATCGTCAATCCACCAGATCGACGTCGAGGATCGGCAATTCGAGGATGTACGATCGGCGGCCTTTTTCGATTTCCAGGAACAGCACGGCGATGAATTCCTCGCCCATGTAAACTTCGAGTGAATCGGTTTTCTTCGGGCGCGGCACGACACGAATTTTTTCGTTGTCGAACTTGTTTCGCAGGTAGGCATTGAGAGTCGGCACAGGTTGAATGCTGGGGTCGTTGCCAACCTGAATAACCATCCGGAAGTTGTACGAACGATCGCCCTCCTCGTCGTCGACGGTGAGCTCGCCGAGATCGTCCTCGCCAACGAAAATTTCTGCAGTATCGTCAGATTTCGGCACCACGCGAATGTGTGCGTTGCCAAACAGCTTTTTCAGATAGCCGTCGATTTTCCGGACTTCATGGACGTCCACGATCCGCTCCTGTCTTGAACCAACATTTTCTTGCCCGAACAAACGGCCCGGCGCAAGCGTGTCCAGTTCAACCGTCGAGCATAATCCCGTAAAGCATCTGATCCATGGTGCGCGAAGGCTCGGGGCAACCGGCCTCACCCACGACCCTGGCGGGCACGCCAGCAACCGTGACATTGTTGGGTACCGGTTTTATGACGACCGAGCCGGCAGCTATGCGCGCGCAATGACCAACTTCGATATTGCCGAGAATCTTTGCGCCGGCGCCTATCATGACGCCACGGCGGATTTTCGGATGGCGGTCCTCTTGCTCCTTTCCCGTACCGCCCAACGTCACATCGTGCAGGAGCGAAACGTCGTCCTCAATAACCGCCGTTTCACCCACTACAAGTCCCGTAGCGTGATCGAGGAATATGCCGCGGCCAATTCTTGCCGCCGGATTGATATCGCACTGAAATACCGACGATGCGCGACTTTGCAGATAGAGCGCGAAATCCTTGCGACCCTTTCCATAGAGCCAGTGTGCCAGGCGATGGGTCTGGATGGCGTGGAAGCCTTTGTAATAAAGCACAGGCTCTATAAACCGACTCGTCGCCGGATCGCGGTCCACCGTGGCGACTATATCGGCGCGGAAAGCTTCGCCGAGTGCAGGTTGGTCCTCAAGGGCGTCGTTATAGGCTTGGCGAATAAGGTCAGCCGAAACGTCGGCGTGGGCGAGCCGCTGGCTCACCCGATGCGCGATCGCGGCTTCGAGCGTGTCATGATGAAGAATGTTCTCGTAGATGAAGGTGGCGAGCTCGGGCTCGCGGCGCGTCACCTCCTCAGCCTCGCTGCGGATGCGCGCCCAGACTGGATCGACCTTGTCGAGGCCCCTTGAGGGCCGCGTCTGAAATTGAGCCATGGATCACTTTCTCCCGGCACCTGTAATCTGCAGATGTTCTTTTATCACAATTTTGCAAGCGCCAAGAGCGGCTGTTGCGGCGCCTTGCGCATGGCTCATGCGCGTTGGTTAAGGAAGTCGATAACGCCTTCCTTAAAGACCTTGTCGCCGACAGCGAGCATGTGATCACGATCGGAAATATCAAGTGCGCGAGCCGCCGGTATGAGCGCTGCCAATTCCCGGGCACTGCCTGCCACCTGATCCTTGGTCCCCACGGCGACCAGCACTGGTACGCGAATGCTGGCCACCTGGCTAGCGCTCAACGTCTGACGCGAGCCGCGGATACATGCGGCCAGCGCGCGCAAATCTGATTTTGTCTGTTCTGCAAAAATGCGAAACATCCGACCGGTCGGATCACGCACATCGTCGAGCGAAAGCGCTTCCAGCGCGTCCGCAATGCTCTCCGGCAGGCCAACGCCTTCTACCAGTCGAATGCCGAGTCCGCCAAAAATTGCGGACCGAACGCGCGCAGCATGACTGAGGACGAGAAATGCCGTGATGCGGGCGCCCATCGAATAACCCATCACGTCGGCGCGTTCGATATTAAGGTGATCGAGCAGCGCGCGGACATCGTCGGCCATTGTCGCGCTTTGATAAATGGCAGGATCATAAAGTTTGCTCGACGCGCCGTGGCCTCTGTTGTCGAGCGCGATCACGCGTCGGCCGGCGCGGGTGAGCGTTGTGACCCAACCGGGGTGCACCCAATTCACTTCCTTGGTGGAAGCGAAGCCGTGCACAAGCACGATCGGCTGCCCCTGCCCTTCATCGAGATAGGCAATCTCGACGTCGCCATTCCTGAAACGTGACATGCGTGGTTTCTAGCTGTGAGCCAGCACAGCGGCAATCGGTTGCGCCTGCTTCAGCCTCCGCCGCTCTTTGCGCCGACGCAGAATTCGCAAGGTCATGCGCTCGGTCGCGCTCTTGAGCGACGATACAAAACCAAAAACCGCAAACAACGCACCGAGCAGCCAGAGGCTTGCATCGAAAGCGAACGCCGCGAGCATGATTGCACTCCGTCCGGCGATTTTCAGGATAGCGCGCGTGCGGCTTCCTTCTTTTTCGGCCAGCTTGGCGACCCGCGCCATGTCGCGCGGCTCTTTCGCGATCTTCAGACCATCGAACGCGGCTCGACCCCCCGCTGCTTTCTGAACCCGGCCGACATCGCGTGCAAAGTCCAGCAATCCGCCGCCGACGCGCTCGACCTTGACCGCTTCGCGTCCGACGCGCGCCGCTGTCGCTGGCTCCGACAGACCCGCCTGACGCACCAGGCGACCGAGACTGCCGGCAAGCTCGGTCCCGAGACTTCCGGTCTTGCGCGCGACTTTTACGACAGTAAGCCCCGCGCGCGCAGGCGCGGCAGTGCCAAAGGTCACGTAAGTCGCTGCGGTGATGGCGACGCCCGCGGCTGCCAGGCCCAACACAAGCTCATCGGCTGCCTGTCCCCTTGCCAGCCGCGTTCCTTCGCGTACTGCATCACGGATATCGCCGAAAACGAACAGATCGCCGACAGCGGTTCCGGCGAGCGCTGCCATATCGTCGGGTTCGCCGCTGACCAGACCGCGGGCGAAGCTTTTCACCTTGTGACGCGTGGTGGCCGCCTCGGCGGTCGCGGCATTCACCCGTTCTACCAACGATGGATCGAGAGCAACACCACGATCGGCCGCAAGATCGACAAAGCTCCGGGCGAGATCGGCATCGCCTGCGGCGAGCGCCGCCTCAATCTCGCGCCCTGCCACCTGGGCGTCGAACTTGTCATTGATTGCGTGATGGGCGATTCGCGCGGGGTCGTCGATGCCGGCAAGCATCTTAGCCGCCCGAGGCACCATATAGACGGCAACCGCCGCGAGCACCGCTGCCGCTGCCAAGGCCATCACAATGCCCTGGGCGCGCACTCCGCTTCGTTTCGACGGTTCCAAGCTCCGCTCCATAAATCGCGATCTCGTCTCGACCCTGTGCCTGCCAACCAAGGCGTTTCGGCGGCATCGAAGCGCTTTGGTTTCTCAATTCAGCTAGGCATTACAAACCGGTGTCGCTATGGTGCGGCCGAAAAGTCCCCGCCGCAGTGCGGTAGCAAAGGATTGGCCAATGGCGGAACACGTTGTCCCCCACTTTCACAACGATCCGGGGGTTCCGGTGATCGAGATCGGCGCCAGGGAATTCATGTGTGTGGGCGCGACCCCGCCTTTCGATCATCCGCATGTCTTCCTCGACATGGGCGAGGACAAGGAAATCATTTGCCCTTATTGCTCAACGCTCTATCGCTTCGATTCGTCGCTTGATTCTCATGCGGCGCGACCATCTCAGTGCGCGCTGGCGCATTCCGCAGCTGCCTGAATTTACCGGGATTAGGCCATGGCGCCGGCGCGTCATGTCATCGTAGCCGGCGCAGGCATTGCCGGATTAACGGCCGCGCTAGCCATGGCGCGTGCCGGGATTCGGGTGACGGTCTTCGAACAGTCAGAAAAGCTCGAGGAAGCGGGTGCCGGGGTTCAGCTTTCGCCCAACGGGAGCCGCGTCCTGATTGCCATGGGGCTTGGCGACCGCCTCGCCTCAGTGGCGGTCAAGCCGCAGGCAATCCGGGTGATGGCAGGCGGCTCTGGCCGGGAGATCGTGCGCATTCCCCTCGGCGAGGAGCTGGAACGTCGTTACGGTGCGCCCTATTGGTCTGTCCATCGCGGGGATCTGCAGTCGGCGCTCGCGGACGCTGTCAGCAAGCAGCTCGACGTGACCCTTGAGCTGGGCGTTCGGGTCGAAGACTTTGCGGCCCATGTCAGAGGCGTCAGTGTGCTCGGCAAACGTGGCAGCCAGATCCTCGATGAGCGCGGGATCGCGCTCATCGGCGCGGACGGCATCTGGTCGAACATTGCTGCGCGTTTGCACCGGCAGTCCCCGCCGAGATTCCGCCACCGCACCTCATGGCGCGCGCTTGTTTCCGCCGACGCGATGCCGGCCGAATTTCGTGAACCGCTCGTGCATTTATGGCTCGGGCAGGACGCACACCTGGTGCATTATCCGGTGAAGGCGGGCAAATTGATCAACCTTGTCGGCATCGTGCACGACGAATGGAACGAGACCGGGTGGTCGGCGAGTGGCGAACGCGACGAAATTCTCCGTCATTTCGCGCGGTGGACCTGGTCCGAAAAGGCGCGTGCACTCATCGCGATCCCGGATCGTTGGTTGAAATGGGCACTGTATGACGGCAAAGCCCCGTTCCGCGGCGCCAAGGTGCCGGTCACGCTGATCGGGGACGCCGCACATCCCATGCTTCCGTTTCTCGCGCAGGGTGCCAGCATGGCGATCGAAGATGCCGCGGTTCTGGCCGACATGCTGGCGAAATATCTCGACGATCCCGCTGACGCGCTGCGAGCCTACGAGGGCGCGCGTTGGCACCGCGCCGCGCGCGCCCAGCAATTTTCCCGTCGCCAGAAGCGCATTTATGGGCTGAGTGGGCCGGAAGCGCTTGTTCGCAATCTGGCAATGCGAACGATGGGCGGAGAAAGACTGCGCGCCCGCTACGATTGGCTTTATAGTTGGCGGCCTCCACAACGTTACGAGATCATTCCGGCATGATGTTTCCGTCGACCGTTGCCGGCAGCCTTCCAAAACCGTCCTGGCTCGCCGAACCGAACAAGCTGTGGCCGCAATGGCGGCAACAAGGCAGCGATCTCGTCTCGGCCAAGCTTGACGCCACATTGCTCGCCATCAAGTGGCAGGAGGATGCCGGGATCGACATCGTCTCCGACGGCGAGATGTCGCGTCAGCATTTCGTCCACGGATTTCTCGAATTCGTTGACGGGATCGATTTCTCGCACAAGGTCGAGATGGGAATCCGCGCTGATCGCTACAAAGCAATGGTGCCCGTAGTGCGCGGAGACCTGAAGCTCAAGGTCCGGGTGCACCAGGCGGAAGCCCGTCATGCGCGCGCACACACCGGGCGGAAACTCAAGATGACCCTGCCGGGGCCGATGACGATTTCCGATACCATTGCCGATGAGCACTACGGCGACAGGATCAAGATGGCGATGGCATTCGCGGCCCTGCTCAACAAGGAAGCCCGCGCGCTGGAAGCCGACGGTGTTGACGTGATTCAGTTCGACGAACCGGCTTTCAACGTATTTATGAGCGAAGTTGCCGGCTGGGGAATCGAGGCGTTGCATTGCGCGATCGACGGCCTCAAGTGCACCACCGCCGTCCATATCTGTTATGGCTATGGCATCAAGGCCAATATCGACTGGAAGAATTCGCTCGGCAACGAATGGCGCCAGTACGAGGAGATTTTTCCGGCGCTCGCAAAAAGCCGCATCGGTCAAGTCTCGCTTGAATGCATCAATTCGCGCGTGCCGCTCAAGCTTCTTTCCCTGCTCGAAGGCAAGGACGTGCTGGTCGGCTTGATCGATGTCGCAACTGACGAGGTAGAGACCCCGCAGCGAGTCGCACAGGTCATTGGCGAGGTGATGAAGTTCGTGCCGCGGGAAAAGATTATTGCATGCACAAACTGCGGCATGGCACCGATGCGGCGCGAGATTGCCGAAGCAAAGCTGCTAGCGTTAGGTCAGGGCGCGGCGCTTGCACGAAAAAAGTACGGGTAGGCGCACGTCCGCCGTTCGCTTTCGCGGGCATGAACGGAGTCGTAGCTGCGTCGAGCCTTACCTCGCCGCCCGCCCCATCACATCCATCAGCTCTGCGACCTTGCGTCGCTGATCGGCCTTGTTCCCGCTTTTGATGGCGTGATCGACACAGTGCGCGACGTGATCGCGAAGGATTTCTTCCTCGGCTCGCCGCAAGGCGGCGCGGACGGCGCCGATCTGGGTCACGATATCGATGCAATAGCGGTCGTTCTCGACCATGCGGCCCAGTCCCCGCACCTGTCCTTCGATGCGCTTGAGCCGTTTGAGAGTTGCCGCCTTGCTGTCCTTTGCCATGCTGCTATATACCCCCTAGGGGTATGAGAGGCAAGGCGCCACCGTGACTGCAGAGCATAACCACCATCACGCAGCGGCATCCGACGGAGCGGTCGATCCCGTGTGCGGCATGAGGGTCGATCCGCATAACGCCAAGCATCGCGCCGACTACCAAGGCCGGACTTACTATTTCTGTGCGTCCGGATGCCGAACCAAGTTTGTCGCCGATCCGAAGAAATACCTGGGTGAGCGCCCGGCCGAGCCAGTGCCTGAAGGCGCGATCTACACCTGCCCCATGCATCCGGAAATCCGACAAGTGGGTCCCGGATCGTGCCCGATCTGCGGCATGGCGCTCGAGCCGGTGATCGCGAGCGCCGAGACAGGGCCAAACCCCGAACTTGTCGACATGACGCGCCGATTCTGGATCGGCCTGGTGCTTACACTGCCTGTCTTCATCCTGGAAATGGGCGCTCACATTGTCGGCGCACACAATTGGCTAGATCCGAAACTATCGAACTACATTCAATTTGCGCTCGCCACGCCTGCCGTGCTGTGGGCTGGATGGCCGTTCTTTGTGCGCGGCTGGCAGTCGGTCGTCACCCGCAGTCTCAACATGTTCACGCTGATCGCGATGGGGACCGGCGTGGCCTATGCTTACAGCGTCGTTGCCACTTTTTTTCCTGGAATTTTTCCGCACGCATTCCGCGGCCACGGCGGAGCTCCCGCAGTCTATTTTGAAGCAGCAAGCGTCATCACCGTTCTGGTGCTCATGGGCCAGGTTCTGGAGCTGCGCGCCCGCGAAGCAACGTCGGGGGCGATCCGCGCACTGCTCGATCTTGCTCCCAAGACCGCGCGCCGCATCAAAGACGACGGTAGCGACGAGGATGTTGCGCTTGATGCCGTCCATGTCGGCGACCGGCTGCGCGTCCGCCCCGGCGAGAAGGTTCCGGTGGACGGGATCGTGATCGAAGGCCGCTCAGCCGTCGACGAGTCCATGATCACCGGCGAGTCGATGCCGGTGACCAAGGAAAAAGACTTTCGCGTCATTGGCAGCACGATCAACACGAGCGGCAGCTTCATAATGCGTGCCGACAAGATCGGCCGCGATACTCTGCTCTCTCATGTCGTTCAGATGGTCGCGGCCGCGCAGCGCAGCCGCGCGCCTATTCAGCGTCTCGCCGATCAGGTTTCAGCCTGGTTCGTCCCCGCTGTCATTGCAGTCGCGGTTGGGGCATTCGCCGCCTGGGCGACATTCGGTCCTGAACCGCGGTTCGGGTATGGCCTGGTAGCGGCAGTCAGCGTGCTGATCATCGCCTGCCCTTGCGCCCTCGGACTCGCCACGCCGATGTCGATCATGGTCGGGGTCGGCCGCGGCGCACAGGCCGGCGTATTGATCAAGAATGCGGAGGCGCTGGAACGCCTGGAAAAGGTGGACACCCTGGTCGTCGACAAGACCGGCACGCTCACCGAGGGCAAGCCGAAAGTCGTTTCGATTGTGCCGGCATCCGGCTTCGATGAAACGCACCTGCTGAAACTTGCGGCCAGTGTCGAGCGCGCCAGCGAACATCCATTGGCGTCAGCGATCGTCGCGGCGGCCAGCGATCGCAAGCTGGAGCTTTCAAAGGTGGACGGTTTCGACGCTCCTGCGGGAAAAGGCGTCGTAGGAAGTGTTGAAGGCAAACGGATCACTCTCGGCAATGCCCGTTTCCTCGCCGAATTGAACATCGATACAAACGCCCTTGCTGCGGAAGGCGAACGCCTGCGCGGCGATGGCGCTACCGCACTTTTCATTGCGGTGGACGGCAAGCCCGCCGGGATCATCGCCATCGCTGACCCGATCAAGGAAACCACGCCACACGCATTGAGCGCCCTCGCCGCGAGCGGAATACGGGTGGTCATGCTCACCGGCGATAAGCGCACGACGGCGCAGGCTGTCGCCCGGCGTCTCGGCATTGCGGAGGTCGAGGCTGAAGTGTTGCCCGATCAGAAGAGTGCGGTGGTCGAAAAATTGCGACGTGAAGGCCGCGTGGTGGCCATGGCGGGCGACGGGGTCAATGATGCGCCCGCTCTGGCGGCGGCGGATGTCGGGATCGCCATGGGCACGGGCGCCGATGTCGCGATCGAAAGCTCTGGCGTGACACTGCTCAAAGGTGACCTCACCGGCATTGTGAAGGCGCGCCGGCTTTCGGCTGCCGTGATGCGCAATATCCGGCAGAACCTGTTTTTTGCATTTATCTACAATGCCCTGGGCGTGCCGGTCGCTGCCGGCTTGCTCTACCCGGTATCCGGCATCCTGCTGTCGCCAATCATTGCCGCAGCCGCGATGGCGCTTTCCTCGGTCAGCGTCATTGCCAATGCGCTGCGGCTGCGCGCTGTCCGCCTCGAAGTCGCGCAGTCGCGGGTCAACTAATAGACCGCGAGATATTTGAGCAGCGACAAAACGCCGATGATGATGACGATGACCCGGACGATCTGCTTCGCTCGTCCATCGATCGGCAGCATATTGATCAGATAAAGGACTAGAACAACGACAAGGAACGTTATGAGGATACTGATTAAAACGCCCATGCTTGCCCCCTTGGGTGGTCACCGGTGCGGCGGGTTCCCTCGATAAGTTCCGTGGCCGGAAAAAAGTTCCAGCCTCCCACCTGTCTTAGCGCTTGAGTTGATCGCCTGATCGCGCACCGCCCGCGGAAAGATTGCAGTTTTTTTCGGCGGCCGCTTTGCGAAGCTGGTCCATCTGCCCGCGCAACTGCAGGTATTCCGGCCGGTAGGTCGTGCTGCTCACCAGCCGCCCTCCGGTATCAACCTCCGCCTTCCTCATCAGCCCTTCAAGCTCGCGCTGGCGGGCAGCATTGGCCTGCGCCGCCGTCGCGAGCGCCTCGCAGTTGTAGAGAATGTATCTGTCCGGCTGGACGAGAAAGCGGCTGGCCGACTCGTCGGAGGCGCAAGCGCAGAGGCCCAATGCCGCCAAGGCGAGAACGAAATTGCGGAAAATTCCGGCGCCAAACATCCGCGAGCAGCTATCGAGCCAATTTGGCATTGCAGTGGTGGCGGCGACGCGATTTGGACAGGCTTGGGATTTTTTCGTGTTCATCTTTTTGCTTATTTTGATCAATCCACTCTAACCGATTGAAAATATTGGTGCGGACGGAGGGACTCGAACCCTCACGGGAAAAACATCCCAAGGGATTTTAAGTTTAACTGACGCACTATTGCTAACTCATTTTGTGGACACGAAATTTGCGACAACGGTCAAAAAAACCCAGGATAATAAGGGAAACACGTTGACACCAAGGGACATTTTATCACATCGAAGA
>JBKPLN010000418.1:0-1294 GCA_046731635.1 Pseudomonadota bacterium
GTGCTCATGTGAACTGCTCCTTGGCTACGGCTATGTCTTGCTTGACCTGATTAATGGCCCGGTCCGGAGTGAGCTGGTGGGGGACATCGGCCTTTCCTTTGGCAAACGCAGCGCCAGCCGCACCTGCCAGCACCGCCGCCACGATCAAACAGGACCAGTGCAGCGCAATGCCCGTCGCGGCCGAGAGGCCCAACACGATCGCTTGAACGATCAGGAACCCTCCCACTATGGCCAGAACGGCTGCGACCGACATCCAGACGCCGGCGCGAATGCTGATTGAAAGCTTCTCAGAGAGTTCGGCCTGGGCCAGTCGCATTTCCTTCTGCATAAGGTCCGCTAGATCGGTGATGACCTTAGAAAACGCGTTGGGCAGCGATGAATAGTGCTCAGCCATGGTTGTCGCCCGCAGGGTGGTAATGTGTTGGCTGGATCGGAGGTGATGCTACAGAGCTTGCGCTGGCACTTTTGAAGGTACGGAACGCGAAAAACCCAGCTAGCGCTGCCAGGCCAAACATCAAAGCCGGCTGCCGTCGCGTGAGATCGGCGGCACTTTTGGCCAGCTGTTCGACCGTTTGATCCTCCAGGCGATCTGCGTAATGGTCCACGTTATGTGCAAATCCCCTGACAAGACCGGCGAGCATGGGGTTTTCATGTTCGAGGTCGTCAGCTGCCACTCTCATCGAGCCGGCGAAACGGTTCGCTGACTGTGCGCCAACGCCGAGCTGATCGTTAAGAAGGCCTATGACTTGCTCTGACATGCTCGAGGCCGCATCCGCGGCAGCGCGCTTGGCCTTCTCTCCCGCGTCGCGCGCGGTATCAGAAGCCTTCGAGAAAGCTTCGCCGGCGGCGTCGCGCATTTTGTTACTTTTGGTGCGTTCTCCCGATCCCGGCGACTCGGCGTCTTCGAAATTTTGATTGGTCATTTTTTTCCTCCTGCTCAATCCAACAGGGGGCTAACCCTTTAGTTCCTTGCAGTTTAAACAACAGGTCGGAAACGGGGTGCATAGGGAAGTAGTACGAGCGGAGCGCAGGAGCGTCTCTCAGTCACCGAGGCTCGAAGCCGTTTCGGTGATAAAACACGTCTATCCCCCAAAGGGACGGTGACTGTTCAATACAGACCACTTTTCCGTCTTGTACCCCGCTAATTGAAAGATAGTTCCGGCGTCCGGGAACGAATGATCGACCCCAGAGCTTGGTGTTCCATCCAGCCCAGGCGGTTGGAGTTCATGCACTCGACAACGTCGAAAAACGTTCGGGAGGTGCCCACAGGAGATGAATATGAAAAATGCAAGAC
>JBKPLN010000419.1:0-13938 GCA_046731635.1 Pseudomonadota bacterium
GCCTCCCTGCAGCAGAAATCTAGCCACAGTAGCGATAGTTGTCACATCGCAATGGCCCGCCTAAACAAGGCGACCAAATTGCGCAAACAGAGGACACCTGATGGCAGCACTTCCAAGCACCATGACTGCGATCGGCATCAAGACGGCCGGCGGCCCGGATATGCTCGTGCGCCAAGAGCGCCCGGTGCCGGTTCCTGGTGACGGCGAAATTCTGGTGAAAGTTGCAGCTGCCGGTGTGAACCGTCCCGATGTGATGCAACGCATGGGCCTTTATCCGCCACCGCCCGGTGCGCCGGACATTCCCGGACTTGAGATTGCCGGCGAAGTTGTCGCTCTCGGCCCGAATGTCAGGCGCTGGAAGATCGGCGATCGCGTGATGGCGCTGGTGGTTGGCGGCGGATACGCCGAATACTGTGTTGCTCACGAAGGCCACGCTTTGCCGGTTTCCGGCTTGTCGATGATCGAAGCGGCGGCCGTCCCGGAAACTTTTTTCACAGTGTGGCACAATGCGTTCGAGCGCGGCGGTCTGAAAAGCGGCGAGACATTGCTCATCCATGGCGGCTCGTCCGGCATTGGCACCACCGCCATCCAGCTTGCGAAATCATTCGGTGCACGCGTGATCACGACCGCGGGTTCGGAAGAAAAGTGCGCGGCATGCCGCAAACTCGGCGCCGACGTCGCCATTAACTATAGGACAGAGGACTTCGTCGCGGCGACGAAGGCCGCCACCGGCGACAAGGGCGCCGAGGTCATAGTCGACATGGTGGGCGGAGATTATATCGCGCGCAATTATGAAGCCGCGGCGGTGGAGGGGCGCATTGTCCAGATCGCATTTCAGGGTAACCCGAAGGCCAACGTCGATTTTCGCCGCATCATGCTCAAGCGATTGCACCACACCGGCTCAACCCTGCGCTCGCGCTCGGTGGCCGATAAAGCTGCAATCGCGCGGGCGGTTGAGGAGACCGTCCTGCCGCTAATGGTTGCCGGGAAGGTGAAACCGGTCATTTATAAGACATTTCCGCTCAACGCAGCGGCCGCCGCACACGAACTTATGGAAGGCAGCACCCATATCGGCAAAATCGTGCTAACAATTTGATCGGACGCCCATTTCTGGAAAAGCCGCGAAATCGGCGCAATGTCTAACTTAAACTGGACAGGGTGCTATTGTTTGAGGATTCGAACCGTCGGCAAGGCCAAGGCCCCAGGCTGCAAGGCGATGCCGCGGGCGGGGGTTTTATTTTGACTATGATGCGCCGCCTGACAGCTGTGGCGTTCGCCGTCGCCACTTCGCTGCTGGCGTCTCAGATTGCATGCGCGGTGGAAGCAATAAACGTGCGGCTCGATGCCGCCGCAATCGATCTGACCGCTGCAACAGAAGTACAAAAGACCGATGGCGATCGCATCCAGGTGTCAACCGCGCCCGGACCCGACGGCATCGTCCGACGGATCGAAGTACGCGCGCGCGAAGGCAACAGCAATTGGGCCGTGTTTGCGCTCACCAATAACAGCGACGAGCAAATCGATCGCCTGATTGTCGTTCCGCATTATCGTATGGTCGAATCCGGCCTATTCTGGCCCGACCTCGGTCTTTCCCGTATAGCTGCAATTACGCCTTCGACCGGCGACCGCCCTGTGCGCCAGGAAAGTTCGACGGCGGATATTTTCCGCATCACGCTCGATCCGGGCACCGTGATTACCTTTGTTGCGGAATTGCGAACCGACAAGTTGCCGCAGATCTATCTTTGGGAACCGGATGCCTACAAGGACAAGGTCAACTCCTTCACCCTTTACTATGGCATCGTCATCGGCATCGCAGGCCTGCTCGCGCTTTTTCTGACCATTCTGTTCGTGGTCAAGGGCTCGATCATGTTCCCGGCCGCGGCCGCGCTTGGCTGGGCAGTATTGGTCTACATCGGCATCGATTTCGGCTTCTGGGGCAAAGTATTCGATATGTCGGCCGGGGCCGAGCGCGTTTGGCGCGCCTGCGGCGAGGCCATCCTTTCCGCCACGCTGCTGGTTTTTCTGTTCGCCTATCTTAATTTGTCGCGCTGGCATGTGCGCTACGCCCATATCACCATCGCCTGGCTTGCAGCCCTTGCGGCTCTTGTTGCCGTGGCCGTATTCGACCCTGCAGTCGCCGCCGGAATTTCCCGGATATCGCTTGCCGGCATCGCTTTGTTTGGCTTTGCCCTCGTTATCTATCTTTCCACGCACGGCTTCGACCGCGCCGTCCTGCTGATTCCGACCTGGCTTTTGCTGGTGGCATGGACGTCAGCCGCCGGCCTCGCCGTGACCGGGCTGGTGACGAACGATATCATCGGCCCGGCGCTGCTTGGCGGCCTGGTGTTGCTCGTGATGCTGATCGGATTCACGGTCATGCAGCATGCATTTGCCGGCGGCATCACGCATGGCATCGTTTCGGACGTGGAACGCCGCGCGCTTGCGCTGACCGGCGCCGGTGACCTGATCTGGGACTGGGACGTATCGGCGGACAAGGTGTTTACCAGCCCGGAGACCGAGCACATGCTCGGCCTGAAGCGCGGCTCGCTCGAAGGACCGGCTGCGACCTGGCTCGAAGTCTTGCATCCGCTCGACCGCGATCGCTTCCGGGCTGCGCTTGATGGCGTGGTCGAACAGCGCCGCGGCCGGCTCACGCAGGACTTCAGACTGCGCACTGCCGACGGAAATTTTCTCTGGTTCGCCCTCAAGGCGCGTCCGATCGTGGGCTCAGACGGAGAAGTCGTGAGGCTCGTCGGTACGCTTGCCGACGTGACGGACTTCAAGAACGCCGAGGAACGGCTGCTTTTTGACGCCGTTCACGACAACCTCACCGGCCTGCCCAACCGCGAGCTGTTCATAGATCGCCTTGAGGCCGCTCTCGGCTTTGCTCGCGCCGATCCGCAAATCCGTCCGTCGATCGTGGTGATCGATCTCGACCGGTTCAAGCAAGTCAACGATTCGGTCGGTATCGCCGTCGGGGATTCGATCCTGCTCACCATCGCGCGCCGTCTATCACGCCTGCTGAAGCCGCAGGACTCGCTGTCCCGGCTGACCGGCGACCAGTTCGCGATGATCATCCTGTCGGAACGCGAGCCGGCGCGCATCGTGGCTTTCGCCGAAACGATCCGGCGGACCCTGCGCGCGCCAATTGCGTTCAATGACCGCGAGATTTTCCTTACGGCTTCCATTGGGCTGGCGCTTGCCGAAAACCAGGCAAATCGCACCGATGAGGTTCTCAAGGACGCTGAGCTCGCAATGTATTACGCAAAGCGCATCGGCGGGGATCGCATCGAAATCTTCAAGCCGGCGATGCGTTCGCGCAAGACCGATCGCCTGGCAATGGAATCGGAATTGCGTCGAGCCATCGAGCGCGAGGAAATCAAGGTGCTCTATCAGCCGATCGTCCGGCTGGAAGACCGCGCAATTGCCGGCTTCGAGGCGCTGGCGCGCTGGGATCATCCCAAGCTTGGGCGCCTGTCGCCAGCGGAATTCATTTCAATTGCCGAAGAAATCGGGCTGATCGTCGATCTTGGTCTTTTCGTTCTCGACCATACCGCGCGACACCTGGCCCAGTGGCAGGCGGCAACGCGTGCGCGCGAGCCGGTGTTTGCCAGCGTCAACGTGTCCTCGCGGCAATTGCTGAGGCACGACTTGATCCAGGATTTGCGCGCCGTATTGGGCCGCGCCGCGCTCGCCAGGGGCACTCTCAAGCTCGAGATTACCGAATCGCTCGTCATGGAAAATCCGGAGCACGCAGCGCAGATTCTGGCCCGCATCAAGGAGCTCGGTGCAGGCCTGTCGCTCGACGACTTTGGTACCGGCCATTCCTCGCTTGCTTACCTGCAGCGCTTCCCCTTCGACACGATCAAGATCGATCAGTCCTTCGTGCGGACCACGCCGCGCGGAACGCGGCCGGTGATTCTGCGCTCGATCATCGCGCTCGCGCATGATCTCGGCATGGAAGTCGTGGCCGAAGGCGCCGAAACGGACTCCGACGCCGTCGAGCTCTACCAGCTCGGTTGCGAATACGCGCAGGGCTTCGCTTTTGGCGAGCCCATGAACGCCGAAGGTGCCCGTGATCTGCTAATCGACAAGCCGACGCGCCTGCGCGCTCTCAAGATTGCTTCCGAGTAATATTTCTAAATGCAAAATGGCCGGGACCAGCCCGGCCATGACAATCCCCACGCCGAAATTTCACGCGTGGCCGGCCTCGCTCGACAGCATCCCCAGATCAATGCCGATCTTGCGCAGGGCCTTTTCATACTTCGTGTCTGTATCCTGACCGAAAATCAATTCCGCGTCGGCCGCGCAGTGAAGCCATCCGTTTTGCTGGATCTCGTGCTCGAGTTGTCCAGGGGCCCATCCAGCGTACCCAAGCGCAAGGATAGCGCTCGCCGGTCCTTTGCCTCGCGCGATCGCCTTGAGAATGTCGAGCGTAGCCGTAAGGCAGACGCCCTCGTCGATGGGCAATGTGGAATTCTCGATAAAGAAATCGGACGAGTGCAACACGAAGCCGCGCCCGGTCTCGACCGGGCCGCCCTTGAGAACCTTCACGTCGCCGGCACGGGTCGGCAGCTGGATCCGCTCGGCGGCCGGAATCACCTCAAGCTGTACCAGCAGGTCGGGAAATTTGATATTGGCCGCCGGATGATTGACGATGATGCCCATCGCACCTTCGGTGGAATGGGCACAAACGTAGATCACGGCCCGCGCAAACCGCTCGTCGTTCATCGCGGGCATTGCGATCAGCATTTGCCCATCGAGATAACCTCGCCCGGGACTTTGCTGCGTCGTCTTGCGTGAAATCTTCATGGCAAAAGGTTACCTGAACGACCTGCCTTTGCAAACGAACGTTGCGGCCGAAAGTTCAACCCTTCACAATCCTATTGGACCAGATAATTGTGGCGGCCAGCCGCCGGGATCGTGTTCAACGCTTGCTCACGATGAATTCAGTGGCGCAGCATGCGGTTACCGACTAGAGCCTCGGCAATGGCCAATATTCACAGATCCCTGCGTACGGCGCTGATCGCATCGGGAATCGCCGTCTTTTCGGCAACGTCGGGGCATGCCGCCGACGAATCACCATGGAGCGAGGACATCCGGTCCGCGGTCAGGATTATTGCCGGCACCAACAAGAATGCTGATGCGCCGCTTCGCGCCGGCATCGAGATCAAAATGCAGCCGGGTTGGAAGACCTACTGGCGCTATCCCGGCGATTCCGGCGTGCCGCCGCAATTCGATTTTTCGAACTCGGAAAATTTGAAATCCGCAACAGTGCTCTACCCCGCCCCGCGCCTGTTTAAAGACGAGACGGGCCAAACCCTTGGTTACAAAGAGAGGATCATCTTTCCGGTCCTGGTATCGCCCCAGCAGCCGGGCAAACCTGTCAAGTTACGATTGAAGGTTGACTATGCGGTCTGCGAGAAAGTCTGCGTTCCGGTGGAGGGGCGCGCTGAGTTGACGCTTGGCTCCGGCAACAGCGCGCATAATGCAGAATTGAGTGCAGCAGAAGGGCGCGTGCCGAAGCAAGTCAGTGCCGCGCAGGCCGGGCTCAACGCGCGCCGCGTCAGTAGCGGGAAAAAGCCGATGGTCACCGTTGATCTTGCCGCGCCTGCCGGTCAAACGGTGGACTTGTTTGTAGAGGGGCCAACATCTCGATGGGCCTTGCCCATTCCGAAACCTGTCAAGCCGGCGCCAGCCGGACGGGCCCAGTTCAGCTTTGAACTGGACGGCTCACCACCGGGTACCGATCCCACGGGCCAGATAGATTTGACCTACACCATCGTCACCGGCGAGCGGGCGTTTGAGGTCAAGAGCCGTCTCGACTAATCAGCGGCGACGGCGTAATTACCGGGCCAAGAAACCTGGATTTCCGCAACGCGAGAGGACACCCATGCCTATCAAGGTCGGCGAGCGATTGCCTGATGCCAAATTCCGCGTCATGAGCACCGAAGGTCCCGTCTGGAAGACCACTGACGAGCTTTTCAAAGGCCGAAAGGTGGCGCTGTTCGCGGTGCCCGGCGCTTTCACGCCGACCTGCAATAACCTGCACATTCCTAGTTTTCTGAACAACGTCGACGCCATCAAGGCCAAGGGTGTGCACACGATCGCGGTGACTGGCGTCAATGACGTGTTTGTCATGGAAGCCTGGAAGAAATCGACCGGCGCCGACGGCAAGATCGATTTTCTCGCCGACGGAAATGGCGAGTTTGCCAAGGCGATCGACATGGCTTTTGACGGATCCGGCAACGGGCTCGGGACGCGCTCGAAGCGCTATTCAATGCTGGTTGAGGATGGCGTGGTCAAAAAACTCAACATCGAGGACGCCCCGGGGAAATGCGAGATTTCGGGCGGCCAGGCGCTGCTGGCGCAGCTCTAGTGAATTTGCCATTCTGGCCCGCTGAAGTGGGAGGGCCGGAATGATTATTTGGTCTTCATGGCGCCGAGGGCGCCGGCTCGTGCAGCCACAAGACCTTCTCGCGCAAGCATGTCAGCGCGCTCGTTCATGGCATGGCCGGCATGGCCCTTGACCCAATGCCAGTGCACCCTGTGATGCGCTAGCGCTTCGTCGAGGCGCTTCCACAAGTCGACATTCTTGACCGGCTTCTTGTCTGCGGTACGCCAGCCATTTTTCTTCCACCCGTGAATCCATCCGGTGATGCCGTTCTTGAGATATTCGCTATCCGTATGCAGATCGACTGCACAAGGACGCTTAAGAGCCTCCAACGCCGAAATCGCCGCCATCAGTTCCATACGATTGTTTGTCGTATGGGGGTCGCCGCCTTTAAGTTCCTTTTCGTGGTCGCCGAAGGCGAGGATCGCGCCCCAACCGCCCGGCCCGGGATTGCCCGAGCAGGCGCCATCAGTGTGAATGGTGACGCGCTGCTCGCTCACCCGAATCGTCCTTTGTGCATCATTTTTTCCGCAATCCCCGATTTTCGTTCGGCGTCATGCGACCAGCCCATAATCCTGTACGGCCTTGACCGACTGGTGGAAGCGCAGCTTCCGGTAATATTCCAGCGGATCTTTTGGCCGAACGAACGCACCATCCGGCACTGCCAGCCAATCGACCAGCCTTGTCAGCAGGAAGCGCATGGCCGCGCCGCGCGCGAGCACAGGAAGCGCGGCTCGCTCGGCGCCCGAAAGAGCGCGAACTTTACCGTATGCGCCAAGCAGCGAGCGACCCTTGGTTACGTTATAGGAATGGTCGGCTTCGAAGCACCACGCGTTGAGGCAAATCGCGATGTCGTAGGCCAGCGTGTCGGTGCACGCAAAGTAGAAGTCAATCAGCCCGGATAGCTTGTCGCCGAGAAAGAACACATTGTCCGGAAAAAGATCGGCATGGATTACGCCTTGCGGAAGCTGTCGCGGCCAGGATTTCTCCAACACTTCGAGCTCTGCTGCTATCTCGGCGCAAAGCCCCTGCCTTACACTGTCGCCTCGCGCTTTCGCATGTTCATACAGCGGCCGCCAGCTCTCGATCGATAGCGCATTTTTCCGCCTCGGCCTGAAGTCAGCCCCGGCGAGATGCAGGCGCGCCAGCGCCTCACCAACGGCCGCGCAGTGGTTCGGACTTGGGCGCCGAATCCACAATCCGTCAAGAAACGTGACGATCGCGGCCGGCCGGCCGGCGATCTTGCCAAGGAGGCCGCCGTGCTTGTTCTTTACCGGCTGCGGACAAGTGATGCCGCGAGCCGCCAGATGCTCCATCAGGCCCAGAAAAAATGGCAGATCGTCTTCGGCAACCCGCTTTTCATACAATGTCAAAATGAAATTGCCGGTGCTGGTGTGCACCAGAAAATTCGAGTTCTCGACGCCCTCCGCGATGCCCTTATAGGCGAGCAGTTCGCCGATGTCATAAGCGGTCAGAAAGCGGGTGAGATCTTCCGCCGAAACGTCGGTATAGACGGCCATACAGGCTCACTCCGCCGCCTCGTGGGGTCGCAGTGGACGAGGCAACGGAAAGAACACCCCCTCCTCCGTCGTCGTGACGGTCTCGATGTCGAGCGTGTAACGTTCGGCGAAGGCCCCCATGATTTCCTCGACCAGCACTTCGGGCGCCGAAGCGCCGGCAGTGATGCCGAGGCGAGTCACGTTTTTGAAATCGCTCCAATTAACATCGGCGGCACACTGCATGAGAAATGCCCACGGACAGCCCGATTTCTCCGCCACTTCCTTGAGGCGCTGCGAGTTCGATGAATTTGGCGCGCCGACAACGATCATGGCATCGACGACAGGCGCAACGCGTTTCACCGCCTCCTGGCGATTTGTCGTTGCGTAACAGATGTCTTCCTTGTGCGGACCCGAAATGTCGGGAAAGCGCTGTTTCAAAAGGCCGACCATCGCCGCGGTATCGTCCACCGACAGCGTGGTTTGCGTCACGTACGCCAACCGGTTGGCGTCGCGCGGCCTAAAATTTTGAACATCCTCAAGCGTCTCCAGCAGCGTGATGCTGCCGGGAGGCAACTGGCCCATGGTCCCGACGACTTCGGGATGGCCCGCGTGGCCAATGAGCACAATTTCACGCCCGCGGCGACTGTGGATTTCGGCTTCGCGATGCACTTTGGTTACGAGCGGACAAGTCGCATCGATCGTGAACAGGTTGCGCCGCCGGGCCTCTTGGGGGATCGCACGCGCCACGCCATGGGCGGAAAAGATCACCGGCGCGTGGTCATCGGGAACCTCGCTGAGTTCCTCGACAAAAATCGCACCCTTGGCCCGAAGACTTTCGACGACGTACCGGTTATGCACGATTTCATGGCGCACGTAGACGGGCGCTCCGTAGATCGCCAGGGCCCGTTCCACGGATTCAATGGCGCGCACCACACCGGCGCAAAAGCCCCGCGGCGAACAGAGCAGGACCTTCAGGACTGGCTTGGGCGAGCTTGATGTCATGTTTGGACCTCGAAAGCGCGCCAATTTGGCGCGCATTTCCGGGGATGGACATGGGACGCCCCGCCCTACCATGTCAAGCGTGCCGGTTGCATGACCCCGGTGCTGCCCCTATATTCCACCTACTTTTTCCGATCATCATAGATGATCCAAAGCTTCGCCCAGGGGCGGGCGGAGCATAGAGGAGATTTTGCCATGGCGACCGCAGCACCCTTGATGCCGAAGGCGACCGCCGTCTGGCTGCTGGACAATACCGCGCTGTCATTCGACCAGATCGCCGAGTTCTGCAAGTTGCACCCCCTGGAGGTGAAGGCGATTGCCGATGGTGATGCAGCACAGGGGATCAAAGGCCTCGATCCCATCCTGACCGGACAGCTGACGCGCGAGCAGATCGCCGAGGCGGAGAAAAACCCCGAAGCCCGTCTGAAGCTGACCGATCCAAAAGTTTCTGTTCCGACCTCCGAACGCAGCAAAAAAGGCCCGCGCTACACGCCAGTGTCACGCCGTCAGGACCGGCCAAATGCCATTCTGTGGCTGGTGCGCAACCACCCGGAACTCAAGGACAGCGCGATCATGCGGCTGGTGGGAACAACCAAATCGACGATCGCGTCAATACGAGATCGCACGCACTGGAATTCGGCGAATCTGACGCCCATGGACCCTGTGACACTTGGCCTCGCCTCGCAGATCGATCTCGATTTCGAAGTGCAGCGCGCCAATAAGGAAAAACCGGTACCCGTGGATACCGGAGCGACACTGCTGCCTGCCGCCGAGACCACTGCGCGCAAGGAAACCGAAATTGCCGCCAAAGTGGAGTCCGAGAAAAAGCCGGGCGAGCTCGACGTCAACGCCGTCTTCGCGAAGCTGAAGCAACTGGGCGGCAAGAGCGAAAAGGACGGCGAATAAAAATTTTCGCTGCTATTTGCGATAACTCCTAATCAATGATGGGCCCCCGCTCGCGAGCGGGTAATGCGCTATGGCGCCTCGCACCCGGATCGCAATTTTGTGATCGCTCGGATCTCGGCATATTGCGCGGGAAATCCCAATCCGGTTCCGGATAAGCACCATTGCAATCAATAAATTAAGTTCCCATCCACGCGTGAGGCCGACAATCGCGAACGTTGGGCAGCATCGAGCGCCATCCAATCAACGAACAACAGGCTCGATTTGTGGCTGTGATGTTGCGCTCCATTCCGGGCGCACTCAGCACGGCCGCGCAAACTGCCGCTTCCCCACCCGGCACTTGCGCGGCCGCTCCCGTTTTTTGATGCGTCTCTCAATATCCTCTCGTGCCGTTGATCGCAGCCACGTAACGCGCAACAGATTTGTCCAAGACCTGTTTGGCGTCCTTGGCGATCACGCGATCAAAATAATGGCCGTAAATAATGTCGAACTTGAATGGTGCCAGCGCTTTGCCGATGTGCTCTACCTCGCGCGCCGACAGCGGGATGAAGTTCGGATAGCTGCGCATGAAGGAGAGCCACTTTCTGTCGGTGGCGACAGTCAGGATGTCGCCTGCACAAACGATGCCTCGCCCGCCGGCCCCACCGGCCCAATGCATTACGGTGCCCCCGGGGAAATGTCCGCCACAGCGAACCAGCGTCACGCCATCCCATAGCTTGAGCGTGTCACCATCCCACAATTTCACCGCCTCGCCTTTGCGGATGATCCACTCCTGGTCGGCAGCGTTGAGATAGATCTGACACCCGAATGCGTCGGCCCATTCGTTCATCGTGGTGTAGAAATGCGGGTGCGAGATCGCAATCGCTTTCAGGCCGCCGAGGCCTTTGATCATGCTGACCGTCGCGGCATCGAGCGTCGAAACGCAGTCCCACAGTATGTTGCCGTTCTCAGTGCGCACCAGGAGCGCGCGCTGGCCAATCGCGAAGCCGGCGCTGATGCCGATCAGGCCGGTGTCGTATTCATGGAAACTGTTCATGTGGCTCTGCGACAATTCGCCGAGCGTAGTCCAGGTCTGACCCCGTGGCGGCACATACTGCCGCTCTTCCTCACAGATGATGCATTGCTGGGGTGGGCGGGCACTCTCCGGGTACTGCGTGCCGCAGGCGGTGCAGATGTAAAAGGGCATGAGATCCTTGGGGCTAGTTTTGAGGACGCGGGCATCCCTGCCCGCCAGTGAAGTCTACTAACATTTTCCTCACCGAGGCATCGCGCGCGAACCATCACTATTTGTGCGCAGCAATATTCCGTTAAGTGATTAAGAAGCTTTACAAATTAATGTGAGGAACATGTGTCTTGTGCAGAGCAAAAACTGAGTTATCTCGGACGTAGAAATAGTGGAACTATCGGGTGGTCCAATGATCTCAAGAAACGCGAAATTTTTGTCGGCAATCGCGGTAGCTTTGATTGCCACGGCTGCCGTCGCCCGCACGATCCAAACCCACATCGCGCCGTCTGACACACACGTCACCAGCGGCAAGGTGATCGGTACCCCTCCGGCTCAAACGCCTCCCCACCGCCAGGGAATCATCGTTTGCGGCATGGCGCTCGATGCGAATTGCGAAAAACTCGAGACCCTGTTGCCGATGTAAGAGGCGTCATGGTTTGAGCTGGCGCGCGCCAAGAATTCTCCAGAGAATCTCCAAGGAAATTAAAGCTCCCCATTAAGCATATGAACGTCCCGGCGGATAAATACGGCGCCTCCTGACAAGTGCCAGCCGCGGGCGAGATTCGGACCGCTTAACCTGCCTGCCTGCATTGAGGCCGGATTCGGCATGTAGGCTTGGCGAGGATTTGCGTCCGGGCCAAATCTACGGAGCCAACTTTCATGAAATTCGCGTTGGAAGCTTTGCGCCCGCCGCCTTTTCCGTCCGCCGGGACGCCTTCTGAAAGGGTAAAGCCGGCACAGGTCGCCGGCCGCACACGGCTTGTCTCGATCGACCTTCTGCGCGGCTTGGTCATGGTGGTGATGGCGCTTGATCACACGCGCGACTTTTTCGCAGCGGGTGGTTTCAATCCGCGCGACGTCACCGACCCGGCACTGTTTCTGACCCGCTGGATCACGCACTTCTGCGCGCCGACTTTCATATTGTTGGCCGGCATATCAGCGTTTCTTTATGGCACGGGCCGGCAAACCAGCGAGGTCAGTCGCTACCTTTTCACGCGCGGCTGCTGGCTGGTGCTTATCGAAGTGACCCTCGTCAGGGTAGGCTGGTCCTTCAATTTTCACTTCGACCATCTTGTCCTCCAGGTCATCTTCGCCATCGGCGCGTCAATGATCGTACTCGCGGCACTCATTCACCTGCCACGTTGGGCGATCGCCACGGTCGGGGTCGTCATGATTGCTGGCCACAACATGTTAGACGGCGTCAAAGCCGAGCAGCTCGGAGCCGCCGCGCCGATCTGGAATCTGTTGCACCAGCCCGGGCTTCTGGATCTGGGCACGAACTACAAACTATTCGTGCTTTATCCGCTGATCCCCTGGATCGGCGTGATGGCAACGGGCTATTCGCTCGGCCCCCTGTTTACGACTGAGCGCACGATCCGTGTCCAACGGCTATTCATTCTCGGGGGCGCACTCACCGCCGGCTTCGTGCCCTTGCGCGCGGCCAATCTGTACGGCGACCCCTCGCCTTGGGCCGTGCAAGGCCATCCATTCGCGACCCTGTTGTCGTTCATCAATTGCGAGAAGTATCCGCCGTCGCTGCTATATCTCGCCATGACGCTGGGACCCGCGCTCCTGCTGCTGGCCGCGTTTGAACGTGCACGGGGAATTGTCGTCGACTGGATCACGACTTTCGGCCGCGTGCCGTTCTTTTACTACGTGGTCCATATCTTCCTGATCCACGCGCTTGCCATTGTGTTCGCGTGGGCGACCCTCGGCGAAGCTCCCTGGCTCCTGGGAGCTTTCCCGCCGCAAAAGCCCGCGGCCTATGGACTCGGGTTGGCTGGCGTCTATACGGTGTGGGTATTGGTGGTCATATCGCTTTATCCAGTCTGCCGGTGGTTTGCGGACATCAAGCAGCGGCGAACTGAATGGTGGTGGAGCTATCTCTAGCGCCCGATTTCCAGGAGCAGGTTTCGTGATCAGACCCCTGGGCGTTTTCGCCTGCAGCTTGCTGTTTTTTGTCGCCACCGCCCCGGTGCTGTCTCAAACTCGGTCCAAGCCAAGAAGCCCCGGCGAGATCGCCGCGGCCGACCGGATCGCTATGGAAAAACGCGCGACCTGTCAGCGCGAAGCCCGCGCAAAGAAATTGAACTTTATGCAACGCCGCAGCTTCGTCAAAGATTGCGTCCGACGCTGAAGCCCCAAAGGTCGGTTCAAACTCGCTGCGTCTCCGACGATCATCTGAGCTTGGCCCAACACAATCATTGTGCGACGGTGCGTTCGAGCGGAATTCGAGCGCAAAATTCCGCGTCCGACATAATGAACAGATTTGCGGTGTTTTCCAAAGGCAATTGCCGATAATCGCGGCCCAGGCCGGGAGCACATCATGAGTTCCGATCGCCGTCCAAAGTCCTCCGCATCCAGCACTGAGCGCCCGACCCGGGAAGCAGCCGAAGAAGCGGTTCGCACGTTGATTCAGTGGGCCGGTGATGATCCGCGCCGGGAAGGCCTTCGCGGCACACCGGCCCGCGTCGTCCGCGCCTACGAAGAATGGTTTGCCGGATACTTCGAGGATCCACGGGAGTATCTGCAGCGGACTTTCGAGGAAGTGGCGGACTATGACGAAATGGTCCTGTTGCGCGACATCCGGTTTGAATCACATTGCGAGCATCATATCGCGCCGATCATCGGACGCGTCCATATCGGTTACCTGCCGCGCAAACGTGTTGTCGGGATTTCAAAACTTGTGCGCCTGGTCGACGTATTTGCCAAGCGGATGCAGGTTCAGGAAAAAATGACGGCGGAGATCGCATCCTGTCTGAACAGCGTCCTGAAGCCATCAGGTGTGGGGGTCGTGGTCGAAGGCGCCCATGAGTGCATGACAACGCGGGGGGTTCACAGGCCCGACGTAACGATGGTCACGAGCCGCATGCTGGGCGTATTCCGCACGAACTTCAAAACTCGCCAGGAATTCCTTG
>JBKPLN010000420.1:0-2324 GCA_046731635.1 Pseudomonadota bacterium
GGCAACGATCATTACGTCATCAATGGTCAGAAAATCTGGACCTCGCGCGCGGAGCATTCCGACCTAATGCTTTTGCTGGCCCGCACGACGCCTAAAGAACAGACCAAGCGGCGCACCGACGGTCTGTCGGTATTCCTGGTAGATATGCGGCTCGCCCAGGGCTCCAATCTCGTAATCAATCCCATCCGCACGATGATGAACCACGCCACGACGCAGATCTTCTTCGATGACCTGCGCGTGCCTGCCGAAAATCTGATCGGCGAAGAGGGCCAGGGTTTTCGCTACATTCTGTCTGGCATGAATGCCGAACGCATCTTGATTGCTGCCGAATGCATTGGTGACGCCAAATGGTTCATCGCCAAAGCCATTCAATACGCCAAAGACCGCGAGCTATTCGGTCGCCCGATTGGCCAGAACCAGGGCGTGCAGTTTCCGATCGCGCGCGCTTATGCGCAGATGCGCGCCGCCGAACTGATGGTGCATGAGGCTGCGCGCAAATACGACGCCGGTGAAGACATTGGCGCGGAAGCCAACATGGCCAAGTTGCTGGCGGCCGATGCGTCCTGGGCCGCCGCCGACATGTGCGTCCAGACGCACGGCGGATTCGGATTTGCCGAAGAATATGACATCGAGCGCAAGTTTCGCGAGACGCGGCTTTATCAGGTCGCTCCGATTTCGACCAACCTGATCCTGTCGTATCTGGCCGAGCATGTTCTCGGCCTGCCGCGATCGTATTGAACGTGCAATCATCCCTTTGAATCCCATGACCCTCCCTCTCTCAGGCCTCCTTGTCGTCTCGGTCGAGCAAGCGGTGGCGGCGCCACAATGCACCTGCCGTCTCGCCGATGCGGGCGCCCGGGTGATCAAGGTCGAACGCCCGGAAGGCGATTTCGCGCGCGACTACGACCATGTCGTCCATGGCGAAAGCGCCAATTTTGTCTGGCTCAATCGCGGCAAGCAGTCGGTTGTGCTCGACCTCGCCAAGTCTGACGACAAGGCGCTGCTCGAAGCCATGCTGGCAAAAGCCGATGTGTTCGTGCAGAACCTCAAGCCTGGCGCCATCGCCAAGCTCGGCTTCGCGATGGCTCGGCTCCGCAAGGACTACTCACGGCTCATTTGCTGTTCGATTTCGGGTTACGGCGAAAGCGGCCCATATGCCCAGCGCAAGGCCTACGATCTTCTGATCCAGGCGGAATCCGGTGTCTCGTCGGTGACTGGCGGACCCGAAGCGCCCGCGCGCGTTGGCGTGTCGATTGTCGACGTCGCTGCAGGGCTCAATGCTTACGAGGCCATTCTCGAAGCGCTGGTCGCGAGGGCCAAGACAAACCAAGGCACCGAGATTTCCGTGTCCATGTTCGATGCCATGGCTGAATGGATGACGGTGCCGCTGCTGCATGGGGAAGGCGGCCTACCCTTCAAGCGCATCGGCCTGGCCCACGCAGCGATCGCGCCATATGGCGTGTTCAAGAGCCGAGATGGCGCCGACATCCTGATCGCCATTCAGAACGATCGCGAATGGCGCGTGCTGGCAGAGAAAGTGCTGGGCGAAGCCGGGCTGGGGAAAGATCCCAAATTCGCGACGAATCCAAAACGGGTGGAAAATCGGGCAAACACCGACGCGAAGGTCGCCGCAAGTTTCGCACGCCACGATGTCGAAGCGCTGATCGATAAACTGGAATCAGCCGAGATAGCCTTCGCGCGCGTCAACGACTGGGAGCTGTTGTCGAAACACGCTCACTTGCGGCGGATCACCGTCGGTGCACCGAGCGGACCGGTAAGCATGCCGGCCCCGGCTCCCATGCGCGCGGGCGAGGAACGCACCTACGGTCCGATCCCCGCGCTGGGCGAACACACCGAGCTGATCCGAAGAGAGTTCCTGAAATAGGATCAGTCGATCGCAACAGCCTCGCCCTTGGCTCCTGGCGCCTGGCGCGTGCGGCCGATGATCAGCACGAGCGGGATGGTGGCAAGCGTCAGGATCATCAGCAGCTTGAAATCGTTGATATAGGCGAGCATCGTCGCCTGCTGAGTCACGATCATGTCGAGCAAGGCGCGTCCAGCGTCTGTATGCACGTTCAGGTTTGCCAACACGTCCGGCATTTGAAGCGCGCCGTTGAATGGGGTGACCTGCTCGGTCAGCCGCGCATGCATTTCCGTGGTCTTGCTCGTCAAATTAGCGATGACCATCGATATGCCGATCGAGGAGCCGATATTGCGGGCCAGGGTCGTGATGGCGGTTGCCCCGGTGCGCGGTGATCGGGCAAGGTGGCAAACGCGACGGTCGAGATTGGAACGAACAGCAAGCCGAGCCCGATGCCCTGCAC
>JBKPLN010000421.1:0-3677 GCA_046731635.1 Pseudomonadota bacterium
AGACACCGCTGGGCGAATAGTATGAAAGGGAGGACACGTGCTCGAACTAACGAGCGGGCTAGAGAGACGTCTCTGAGTCACCCATCAAAAATCGCCAAACAAAAAATGTGTCTGTTTGTTCGTTATTTGTCTGACCACAACTTCCTAAAAAATGGCACGGAGGACCTACGGCAAAGACGGTTCTGTTAGTGCTGAGACTTTAGGCGGGACCGTAGTTGCTGCGTGAATGACGGCCAAGGTTAACGTGATCATCGCGCTCGCCTGGTGCACAAGCGCGAGCGGTAGCGCGGCGACCCACAGCAGCGTCCAAACGCCGAGCGCTACTTGCAGGATGACCGCTGTGGCGACAAGAGCTGCGCTTGTGAAGATGGGATCAGGCTTGACCAGTTTGGCGACATTGAATAGCTGAAGAAGCGCCAATAAACCGATCACATAGCCGAGCATACGATGATCGAACTGGACCGTGAGCGGATTTTCAAAAAAATTCCGCCACCACGGCACCTCGGAAAGTAGGCGCGAGGACTGCGGAACAAGGCCGCCATCGATCAACGGCCAGGTGCTGTATGCATGCCCGGCGCGCAAACCTGCGACCAAAGCGCCGAGATAGATCTGCGCCAGGATTAGTACCACGAGCCCAATGGCGCCGGCGCGAACAGTCACCGGTTGGGCGGCTTTGCCCAATTTCTCGAACAGCGCGTGCGCCCGCTCATCCTGCCAACGCGTTCCAGTCCAGAGCACGGCGACATAAATCAGACAGGCAAGGACGAGGTGCGTCGCCAAGCGGTACTGAGACACTTCGACGCGACCGGCGAGCCCGGAAGCTACCATCCACCACCCGATCGCGCCCTGCAGCGCGCCAAGAGCCAGGATCAGCCATAGGCCGGCGCGACGGTTGCGCGGGATCCAGCCGCGCCACAGAAACCAGACGAAGGGCACAAAGAAAATTACGCCAATGCCGCGGCCGATGAGCCGGTGCGTCCACTCCCACCAATAAATGGTCTTAAAATCGGCAAGGCTCATTCCCGCGTTTAATTGCCGGTACTGCGGAGTCGCCTGATACTTTTGAAATTCCATTTGCCATTGCGCTTCGCTGAGTGGCGGCAGTGCACCCGTCACCGGCTGCCATTCGGTGATCGACAGCCCGGATCCCGTCAGCCGGGTCGCGCCACCAACCACAACCATGGCGAAGATGAGCGCAGCGACCACGTAAAGCCACAGCCGAATCGCGCGGCCATGGTCCAAATCGTCACGACACAAAGCTTGAATCCGTCATCATGTTCTTGTCCCAAGCGCGCGGACCATATAGTGCGGCACCTTGCCCTCGCAACACTGGAATGTTTCAAGCTATCCCGTGCGGTTTCGAAAACTTATCGGCGCCGCGGTTGCGCTTTTTGTGCTTGTGCTCGCCTGGGCGCTCATTGCCATGCCGTCGCGCAGTTTCCGGCCATCCGCGACACTACCGTCTTATCAATCCTGTATTATGTCATCGCCCGATGTGGGTTGGGTGTTGCCGGCAATGCCGCCGACTTCTCATACCACCAACATCAACGGAATCACTCTCTGGATTTTGAAAAGTTATTCGGCTGCCATCCGCATGGCTTGGCCGGTATCGGAGAGATAACGCACCGCCGCGCCGGCACCCGCGCCGGGCTCGAATGGAACACCGACGTCGCGCATCGCGAGTTCGACCCCACAGAGGGCCTGCATTACCATTATTTCGTTAAGCCAGCCGAGATGGCCGATGCGGAAAGCCTTTCCATTGAGCTTATTAAGCCCTGTGCCAAGCGATAAATCATAACGAAAATAGGCGGTCTTGATGACGTCATTGGCATCGAAGCCCTCCGGTACAAAGACCGTCGTCACGGTGTCGGAGTACCATTCGGGACCCTGTGCGCATATGCGTAAACCCCATGCTTCCACAGCCGCACGGACGCCGCTCGCCAGCCGATTATGGCGGGAGAAGACATTCTGCAAGCCCTCTTCGAGCAGCATGTCGACCGCGGCGCGGAGGCCGCGCAATAGGGTGGCGGCGGGTGTATAGGGAAAATAGCCCTGCGCGTTGGCCTTGATCATGTCGCGATAATCGAAAAAGCAGCGCGGCAACTTGGCCCTTTCACCTGCCATTAATGCCTTTTGACTCACACAGACGACCGCAAGACCCGTCGGCAACATGAAGCCTTTCTGCGAGCCGGCCACCGCCACGTCCACCCCCCACTCATCCATGCGGAAGTCGATGGAGGCGATCGAGCTCACGCCGTCGACAAACAACATGGCCGGATGATTAAGTTCGTTGAGAATCTTCCGCACGCCCGCGACGTCGGATGTGACACCGGTCGCGGTCTCGTTGTGCGTGACCAGCACAGCCTTGATCTTGTGCTCCTTATCCGCGACCAGATGCTGCAGGTATCCCTCTAGCGGTACGCCCTTGCCCCATTCGACGTCGATAACGTCAACTTCAAGACCAAAGCGCTGGCAGAGATCGACCCACAACAACGAGAACTGGCCAAAGACGGAAGCTAGCACCTTGTCGCCCGGCGATAGCGTGTTAGCGACAGCCGACTCCCAGCCGCCAGTACCCGAACTCGGAAAAAGAAAGACTTGGCCGCTCTTCGTCTGGAAGACCTTCTTCAAATCGCCCAAGAGTGGTTGCGTAAACTGCGGAAAATCAGGCGCACGATGATCTTCGAGCGCAACATCCATCGCCTGTCGGATACGGAACGGCATGTTTGAGGGGCCGGGTACCGCGAGGCCCTTAAATCCTGGCATTTGCGACTCCCATTGATGAACTTATGAGAGAGTGAGCAGTCAAATCAGGCGGCAGAAACCTTCGTACGTGCAAGCGCTGCATCAATCAACGCGACGGTCCGGTCGATCGTCGGATGCGCGATGCCGTACTCACGGCCGATGAGTTGAACGAGCTTGTCGACGCGCTCGACCGCTGTGGCCCCGCTGGCAATTGCACGCGCTACCGAAGACGGAGCGATGAGCTTGTCAGTCGCAGCCACGTACTTATCAAACCCGACGAGATCGTGGGCGCTGCCGCCTAGGCGGAGCACAATCGACTCCACCACCGAATAAATCTCGGAGGACAGCGTGAGATCAGATTGCACGGCTTCACGGATTGAAATTGGGTCGCCTGCAGTGACGCAGCGGCAATTGCCGCTAAGCAGCATGGGCCACTTAGCGAACGGTACGAACAGCGAGTCGTGCACGCGCAGCTTTACTGGCACATCCTTCCCGTTGAGCGTGACAGCGTCGATGTCATGCGCGAGCTGGCGCAGAATCTTATTGTGTATCGTGGAAGCAAAGGTCGCCGCCTTGAAATTGGTCGGCAAGTTGACGGCGAGCACATTGGCCGGTTCGTCAGCGGGACGCCTCGTTTGCGGATCGGGCGAGCACATGGTTACGAGGGATGGATCCAAGCGATCCCATATGCGCGGGTCCGAGTACGCGGCTTCGGCTGCAATCGGGTCAATCCCGGGGATCCGCTTCAGATAGGGCAACGGCGGCATGTTCATCAACGAAAGACACGGGACGCGTGCGTCCCCTATCCTTTTGATAAGGGCACGCACCGCGTGATGCAGGTATTGTGGTTCCTGCATCGCTAGCACAATGAGGTCGTAATCCGATGGATCGACCACCTCCGGTGGTTTGGCATCAAGCCGTCCCGACAACTC
>JBKPLN010000422.1:0-2420 GCA_046731635.1 Pseudomonadota bacterium
GAACACAGGAGACCGATGGCCCTTGCGATTTTGTAAAAGTGGGATTCCTGGATGTTATTACTGTTCGGGAAAAATGAAACCGTGGTCGTAGTGCACTTCGGGTAGCAGGTTGGGTACGGTGCCTGTCATGGCGAACGGATCGATCGATACGCCGTCAGGTTGCTGTTTCGCCTGGGTTGGAAGGTTCGTCCAAACTGTCAATCCGATTACGGTCGCTGTACAGATGCTGAGAAGGGCGGTGCGCATGTGAGGTCTCCTCTGACTTTGCGGAAGAGAGCTTTCGCTCTCGAATTGTCCTCACACTAGTTTCGATTGTCCGCTCGCGCTGTACCGTGCATCACAAAAAGATGCTGCGGCTGTGTCGTGCATCACAAAAAGAACGATTACTAGCGCACTCGCGGTTAGCGACCCAAAGAAAAAGGACTGCCACCGGAAATGAATGGCAGCCCAGTTGATCGATCATTGACTGCCGGTGATATCGAAAAACGGCCAGCAATGCATGCCGACGCTCAGTAGATTTTCGTGAACGGCTCCGATAATCGTAATTATCGGCGGCAATCAGCGAGCTAACAGCTCCATAGGGTGTGCACCCTAATGTCCGCAAGGCCTTCGGCGTGGAGAAAATCCTCGTCTCCTCGATTGCTTCAGGACTCCCGAAATCGCCGCCTGCCAGGTAACGATCTATTAACCAACACAGCCTAGCCTGCGGTCATCGCCCGGTCATCAGCCCATTACCACTCGGTTTATTCCTGGAGAGCCAATGTCCGTCGAAACGCTGACATATGCTGCGCTAGGTGCTCGCCTCAAAGTCTCACCAGAGGCCGCTCGTTCGCTCGCTAAGCGAGTCGGATTGCCACGCTCAAGCGGGCCGGACGGCAAAGTCCTGGTGAGCGTCGATCTCGCTGAGATACGGCACACGCCCCGACCCCCAAGCACTCGCCAGGCAGACAACATCGTTCTGCTAACGACAAAAATCGAGACATTGCAGGCGGAGATCGCGCGGCTCGAAACAATGGTGGCGAGTCATCGGACAGACTTCGAGCGCGAACGCGAGCGCGCAGACCGCCTGATGATGGAGCTACTTCAGACGACTGCCGAGACGCTTGCCGCGAAGGAGGCGACGGCACGGCTTGAAGGCGAGCTGGTAGCTCTGCGGATCGGTGACCGAGCGGTGAGCGCCCAAGCACAAGCCGCACGCCGATTGGGACATCTAGCCGCGACCATAGTGGAAGCAGACCGCAAGGCTTGTAGGTAGCAACCCGTGTCCTCTCATTCCCAGCTTGCTCGAGCAACCGTGAAGCAACGATGACCAACATCACCGATATTCACGAGATGAAGGCACGCCTTACCGTGTTCGGTGTCGGCGGCGCTGGCGGTAATGCCATCAACAACATGATCGCGGCCGGCCTGCAGGGCGTTGATTTCGTCGTCGCCAATACCGACGCCCAGGCGCTCACCAGGTCCAAGGCACAGCACATCATCCAGATGGGCCCTCGGACGACCCAAGGCCTCGGCGCTGGCGCGCAGCCCGAAATAGGACGCGCCGCAGCCGAAGAAGTCGTCGATGCGATCCGCGCTCATTTGGCTGGCGCACACATGGTGTTCATCACCGCCGGCCTGGGCGGCGGTACCGGTACCGGCGCGGCTCCCGTTATTGCTGAGACGGCGCGAGAGCTTGGCATTCTCACCATTGGCGTGGTCACCAAGCCATTCCATTTTGAGGGCCAACGTCGCATGCGCCTTGCCGAATCCGGCATCGCAGAGCTGCAGAAGGTGGTGGACACTCTACTTATCATCCCCAACCAGAACCTGTTTCGCGTGACCACCAAGGACACGACGATTGCCGACGCCTTCGCCATGGCCGATCAGGTTCTTTACTCGGGCGTGGCGTGCATCACCGACCTGATCGTCAAGGAAGGCCTCATCAATCTCGACTTCGCAGACGTGCGCACCGTCATGCGCGAGAAGGGCAAGGCGATGATGGGCATGGGGGAGGCTTCCGGCGAAAACCGCGTGCTCACCGCCGCAGAGGCTGCGATTTCCAATCCCTTGATTGAGGACCCCTCGATCAAGCGCGCCAGCGGCCTGCTCATCTCGATCACCGGCGGCAAGGACATGACCCTGTTTGAGGTCGACGAAGCTGCCACCCGCATCCGTGAAGAGGCCGACCAGGACGCCAACATCATCGTCGGCGCCATCTTCGATGAAAGTCTGGAGGGCATCGTCCGCGTCTCGGTGATTGCGACCGGCATCGATAAAACCGGTGCGGCGCACCAGATACAGCCTGCGGAAAGTGCATTGAAGGAACTCGTCGGCAAGCTTCGCAATGACGGCCATCGCATCGCCGAACGGATCGGGCGTCCTGCGCCGCCCCAATCCGAACGACCACAGCAGCGGCCGACGGCCCGCCACCCCGAAGG
>JBKPLN010000423.1:0-1726 GCA_046731635.1 Pseudomonadota bacterium
GTACGGCGCGTTCCGCTTTGTGGTCTAGCCCTAGTAACCCTTTATAGAAAATCTATCGAAGAAAGGAGTCTGTTGGTAGTTGGTGTGCGTGACGCGCCCATTCGGCGCTTCGGCCCGCGCCGCACGGGCTACGTGCCCAATCTTCGCCAGAGCATCAGGAGGCGACTTGGGCTGACTGACTTCTTGCGAAGTCATGTTGGGTGGTGGTGCGACGGCGTAATGGGTGGTGACTGTCTCAGGCGAAATGGGCTCCAGCGTTCCATTCCCATAGAACAGCAACGCAATCAGCGCCAAACCTACAAATGCCAAAAAGGAGAGAGCTGGCATTGCTTACCGCACTCCCTCTAAGAGGGGCCATAGATGAGCGCCAAAACCCAACGTGACTACTGCACACCAAATAGCGACCGCGGCGGTACCCAGTGTGGCGGCACGGATGTTCTTTCCCATATCGTCACGGTAGCGCCGCGTGCCTGCGGACCGTCACTTATACGTGCGTATATTTTAGTATAGGTGCGCTGGGGTCGCGCCTCGAAAACTTCGCCAAGGCCAATGTACGCGGATCTGCAGCCGATAGCCGTCATGCTTCAGCTCATGCGCCCAGCCAGGCCCGGAGGGAGGCTGCTTGGCGACGATTGGCTGGCACGGATGGATGAAAGCGGCTGGCGTGCTTAATGGCCTGCCGCGAGAGCTACGCTGGAACATCTGATACTGTATAGACGAACTAAAAATTTTTTCCATCGCCGTGAAACCGTCCGAAGTCCTTTCTACTTCTTCTTGTTCCTTCTCAACCTTCCTCTGTTAGTACTGACGATAGTAATTCTGTCGGGGGTTGACTAGATACCAGCCATTACGGGGCGGAGGAGCATATCGATCATATCCCTGTGACCGCTCAAACTGTAACTGCTGCTGTAACCGCTGCTGTGCCAGTTGTGCGTCCCTCATTTGAATCCGCTGGTAAGGGTTCTGTGGTGGCTGCACATAAGTCTGTTGGGGTGTCACATAACTCCGTTGAGGCGGAGCCTCATGACCCCTAGGTCGGGGACATCACGACCGTTCAGGGAGTAACGCGGCTGCGCGCGGCAATATCACCCTGATTTCGGTGAACTCGCCCGGCTCCGTATCAACCTCGATTGAGCCACCATGCTGCTTCACAATGATGTCGTGACAGATGGAGAGCCCGAGTCCGGTTCCTTCTCCGGCAGGCTTCGTGGTGAAGAACGGGTTGAACATCTTTTCTTTTACTTCAGGTGGAATACCCGTGCCGTTGTCCCGAACCCGGATTTCCACACGATCGCCAAGGCTCCGTGTCGAGGCCGCAAGAGTGGGCTCATAGCCATCGTCATCGGCCTGTGCTTTGCGCTTTGTTGCCGCATAAAAGCCATTCGAGATCAGGTTCAGAAGCACCCGTGTGACATCCTGCGGAAATACATCGGCTTGGCCAGCGGCTGGGTCCAGTGACCGCTCCATGGTGATGTTGAAGCCTTGTTTCTCTGCCCGAGCACCGTGATAGGCGAGATTGAGGCTTTCCTCGACGAGAGAATTGATATCAACAACTCGGTGTTCACCCGAGCCTTCGCGTGAGTGCAACAGCATGTTCTTGACGATGGCATCGGCCCGCTTGCCGTGCTGCACAACCTTGTCAAAGTTGCCTCGCAGTGTGTCCATCAGTTCTGTGATCTCACTGCGCTTCTTCTCTGTGAGGTTCACGTCCGCGAGCGCCTCCCGC
>JBKPLN010000424.1:0-1904 GCA_046731635.1 Pseudomonadota bacterium
ATCATGGACTGTGTCGCCTATACGCTGACCAATACGCCAGTGAACTTGCTCGGGCTTCATCGTCCGACAGGCAAACGACATTCCGCCGAACTCACAGCGACACCGGTCTAAGGTCGCCCGTATGTCCGCTTCTGGCGCTTAGCAGACACACGCTGGTTGCACCGCACATGTCTGCTTCTCTAATCGGCCGTTTGGGGTCAAGCGCTTTCAGACGTTCCATCGTTACGGTTTCGATGTCGCTCACGGGCTCGTGCTTCTCTTCGGAATCGGCACCAGGGCCCTTCCATCATGGGGTTCGAGAACGAGGCGGAACGATCTTTCGGTCGGCCTTGTCATCAGAGTGATGGCAGGTCCAAGCAGACATGCGATCTCGCCTCATCCATCGTCCCGCAAGGGACATCATGCCACCGCGCGGTGGAGCTCCAGTATCTCCTATCGAGTGTGATCTTGCGTTGTCATGCTGCTGTAGCCGCTTGCCGGCTCCAGCGAAACTCGGTGCCGTCGAGCCAGATTCGATGCATGACCACGGCCAATCGACGCGCCAGCGCCACGATCGCCTTTTTCACGCCGCGACGCCTGGCGATCTGCATCGCCCAGGCCTTGAGCCAGGACCATTTTGTTGCGCGCATCAGCAGGATCTGGGCCGCTTCGTAGAGCATGACCCGCATCATCTCGTCGCCGCACTTCGATATCGCGCCAGTGTGATCGCTCTCGCCCGATTGATATTTGCAGGGCGTCAGGCCCAACACCGCCCCGACCGCCCTGGAGTTGCGAAAGCGGGCAGGCACATCGATGCTGGCGCGGAAGGTCAGCGCCACCACCGGACCGATCCCGGGAACCGTCATCAGCCGCCGGCACACCTCATCGTCGCGGGCAAGGTCCAGCAAGTGACGATGCAAAATACCGAGTTGCTCACGAAGTGTTCGCCGGACAATAAGAAGTGGTTCAACCAGAACCGCCAGATCGGGAAGCTTCTCGACCAGCTCCCTGATGCGCGCCTCGAACTTGGCTGCTCCGACCACGCCCACCTTAAGGCCAAAGTTGCGCAGGGTTCCACGCAGGTCATTCTCGATGGCGATCGCCTTCGACTGCAGCAACTTGCGATGGGTCAGCAACATCCGCAGCTTCTGACTGCGCAGCGTCTTCACATGCACCGGGCGATAAAGCCCCGCTCGCATCATTTGCGCGATGCCGCGGGCATCGTTGCGGTCGGTCTTGTTGATCTGCGCCTTCAATAGGCCCCGCATGTGCCGTGTCTCGACACAAATGACCGGTAAGTTCGCTTCAGCGAGAGCGCTGTAGAGCCACTGCGACAGCGGTCCGGCTTCCAGTCCAATGCGCTTGAAGTGGTAGGCAGTGTTTTTCAGTACCGCCAGCAGAGCGTCCGGTTCGCTCGCCACCTTTGTTTCGCCAACGATCCTGCCCGCATCGTCCACAATGCAGATGCTCGTCTCATTGACTGACACGTCCAGTCCAGCAAAATGCTCCATTCTGCGCTTCTCCTTCTGATGCTTGAGGCCGTGACCACGGACCTCGTTTCACCATCAGCCTGAAGCGCAGCACCCAAAATCTTCAGCTATCCACAAGAACGCTAGGCCGATTACCCCATCTTTCGGGGGTAAAGCGGACATCGGTTGATGCGCTGCAAATGTCTGCTTTTGACCCAAAACGGACATACTTCTGACGGGTTGCTGCGCCTCAGTCTCGGTAGCCATACCGACCGGGCTTGCACTTCACCTTCTCCTCGTACTCGCCCTTCTTCCACTTGCGCTCAACCTCGCAGCCATCCGCCGTGCGCATCTTCACCTTACGGTCGTCACCCCAGCCACCGCCGTAGCCATATCCGCCGTGCCGCTCATAGCCTCCGCGCCACTCCCCTTTGCCGCTCTCATCTTTCCAGGGAT
>JBKPLN010000425.1:0-3051 GCA_046731635.1 Pseudomonadota bacterium
ATCGTGCCCTATGCGCCCGGGGGCGCGACCGACATCGCTGCCCGCGTCCTCGGCGACGAATTTCAGAAGGTTACCGGTCAAGGCTTCGTCGTGATCAACAAGCCCGGCGCGTTCGGCATGCTGGCAATTGACGAAATGACCAAGTCAGCGCCAGACGGCTACACGCTGATGCTGGGCAATGTATCGACGAATACAATCACGCCAATCATCTATGCCAACAAGATGAGTGTCGACTACAGCAAGAGCGTTGTGGCCGTGACCAATCTGGTCGGCGTCCCGGCTTTCCTGCTCGTCAGCACGGCGAATGATTTTCCGGTGAAGTCTGTTCCCGAGTTCATTGCTTACGCAAAGCAAAATCCGGGAAAGGTCCGCTATGGCACCGTCGGAATCGGCTCTTACCCGCACTATGACATGGCCTATTTTGCTAAGCGTGCCGGTGATCTCGATCTGGTGGGGCTGCCCAACAAGAACGGTGCGGCAGGCGTGATCCAGGACATGCTGCGCGGCGATGTGCATGCCGCGTTCCTGAATGTGGCTTCCACCGCACCGCACGTTCAGTCGGGAAAATTCCGCCCGTTGGCCGTGGTCAATCACACCCGCCTGAACGAATATCCCGACATTCCGACCATGCAGGAGGTCGGTTATGGCGACGTCGGCACGGTCGCCTGGAACGGTTTGTTTGCGCCGGCGGCAACGCCGAAGCCCGTGCTGGAAGCGCTGTTCACCGCCGTCGTCAAAGCGCTGAATTCGCCTGAGGCAATCGACAAGCTCGGAAAACAGAACTTCAATATTGTGCCGAACAAGTCGCTCGCCGATGCGCAGGCTTGGCTCGATGGCCAAATGAAACATTGGCAGGCCGTCACGAATGCCGTGAAAATCGACGTGTCACAGTAGCCTTTGCACGACGCTCAGAGTTTGCGGCCGGTAATTCCGGCTTTCGCATATAGCTCGTTGATGTGCGCCTTCACTTCCGGATCTGTCGTGTCGTGCTCCGGTGCATGGGCCCAGCCGATCTTGGCGCGAGCATAGACTGCCATCTCCTCGTCCTGTTGCGAGGTGCCGCCGGAAATCCCGTAAGCACCAACCATGTCATCGCCCTTGAATATGGGCGCTGAACCGCCGCTGGCTGCGATGCGGCCATTGGTCATCGCTGCCAGGCTGACCAGCAACTGCGGATTGCGTTCCTTGAACCACTGCTGGATGACGAGACCGTCCGGAAAGCGCGGGCTCATCGATCGGAACGCTGCAACCGTGAAGGCTTTTGCTATGGCGGTTTCCGGCGTGATGAAACCCGCTTCATCCATGCGCTCAACCGCAATCAGATGGCCCTCGGGCCCGACAACCGCGATCGAAACCGGCACGTGCATGGTTTCGGCTTTTTCCACAACCGCCTTGATGAACTGACGACATTCCGCCGCACGCAGTTTCGTCATCCCCGCTCTCCGCTTTTGCTTAACCTGCGCCCATCGGGTCTGTTGAAAGCATTAGTGAATTTGGCTTCGTTCTGCCAAAATTGCCCCGCGCACCCAGAAGTGACAAATGTAAAAGCGCTGCACGCATCTTGCATACTATCCCGCAATGAGAGGACTAAAACATTTGCTGGCACCGGCCGTCGCGGCTTCAGCGAAGGTCGGCAGACCATATATCGCCAGCAGTACCGTCATGCCGCGTAAATACGCGGGATTTACGCGGCTCGTGGTCCTAATAAAATACGGCCTGTCGGCAGAGCGTTTTGTACGGCTCGGGAAAGCCAGCGTCCATACGCTCGACGGCTTCAACAATCTCTCCCCATTCATGTTCCCAGCTCACGCCAAATTTTGCTAAAAGTTTGATCCTCGCTAGGCGGTCTCTCTCATAAAGATCCGGATCGTTGGCATCCCGGGCCTTTCGAAATTCATACGAGTTCGGATATCCCAGTGCCCGCATATAGGCCTCTATAGGCGCTCCTTCCGGTGTCGGATCGCCCAAATAATAGGCCACGGCACACATCAGGAAATTCTGGCAATACTGCACAATTTTCCGTTGTTTCTCTTGCTCAGTTGGCTGCCGCGGTATCTGAGATTCGAGTTTTTGAAGTCTCCGTTGAAGATCGCGCGTCATGATCGTGTCTTCAGCTGCGATTCCAGCGCCGCAATGCGAGTGGCGAGGTCACGTGTCTCGAGAGCTTTTGTATAGCCATTGAGGATGTGCACCAGCTGGCCGGCCTCCTCGGCGGTGAGGCTGCCATCGTTAACTGCGGTGGTGATCGCGGCCATCGCTGCCACGACATCGTGCGCGTCGTTGACTGCCGGCAAGGTGAAGTCGAGCGGTCGGCCGGTGCGTCGCGGCAATAGTCGGTCCAGACACCATTGAAGGCATTTCACGTTGCCCGCCAAGGCAAGCTCAACAATTTTTTGAGTCAGTTTCTCCCCGTCACCGGCCACGAGCTCTTCGAGCAACCGAGTCGTTTGGTTTTTTGACCCACGGGGTCGACCGGGATTCCCGCGTTGGAAGGGTCGACCGCGACTCTTTTCTGGCGCTGCTTCAGCCTGGCTGGGTTGCAGCACCTTCAACGGATATTTTTCCATCATTTTGGGTTCCTTTGTTTCAGACTTGAGCGACCGATGTACTTTCTACATCGCGCGCAGTCGGTTCTGTTGCTGATCCGGCATGCCAGATGCCGAGCAGCAATCCATTCCTGTTCTGCCACGCCCTCCAGCCGATGGCTGGCGCGGGGAAAACGTTACGCCCTTGGGGGATTTAGGGATTCGACATGGCTGCTAAACGCCCGAATCCCTTCTACGCTAAGCTAAGCTAGTAAAATATGGGGCACAAAAGCGTTACTGCACTACATATTGAGCAGGCAGGCTTCGATAATTTCGAATGACTTCGAATTTTGCGCTGTTGCTTTCAATCAAACGATTTCGACTAAATGGGGTTCGTTTTGGCGACTCGCATAGCCATGGGGAACGTCCGTCCCAGCTTTCATCCGGACGATACTGGTCCGATGTTGTCAAGTCAGCGCTGTGGGGCCAAAACGCTCGGTTAAGCGCTGCATGTCAAGCCATAAGT
>JBKPLN010000426.1:0-4148 GCA_046731635.1 Pseudomonadota bacterium
GCTTTCGTGTTCGGCTCTGCTTCGTTGGCGAGCAGGTGGCGCTGAAGGGTGATGCTGCGGTTGCCGCCGCCCGCTGGCGCGGCGCAATTGAAGAGGCATCGCCTGCGGCTTTGGCCGGTGGCGACGTCATCATAGATGCTCTGTTCGGCGCGGGCCTCCGTCGCGACGTCGAAGGATTGTCGCGCGTGATGGTCGAGGCGATGAATGCCAGCGATATTCCGGTCGTTGCGGTCGATCTGCCAAGTGGGGTCAACGGAACGAGCGGTGCGGTTATGGGCACGGCCGTGAATGCAACGCGGACCGTCACGTTCTTTCGCCGCAAGACAGGCCATGTGCTGCTACCGGGCCGCCAGCATTGCGGCACCGTCGAGGTATCCGACATCGGAATCCCGGCGTACGTACTCGAAAAGATCAGGCCGCGGACTTTTGCGGATGGTCCCGAGCTTTGGGCGCACTACTGGCCGCGTCCGACACTGCAAGGCCATAAATACTCGCGCGGTCACGCCGTGATCGTTTCTGGTGGACCATCAACGACCGGGGCGGCGCGATTGGCGGCGCGAGGTGCGCTGCGAGCCGGAGCGGGGCTTGCCACAATTGCCAGCCCTCGAGAGGCTTTGACAATAAACGCGGCCGAAAGTGTCGCGGTGATGGTCCGTCCGGTCGAGGGGGCCGAGGAACTCGGTGCCTTTCTGTCCGACAAGCGCCGAAATGCTGTCGTCCTGGGCCCAGGCGCGGGTGTAGGGCCGGGGATGCGAGAACAGGTGTTTGCCGGCCTCGCCAGCCAGGCTGCGGTCGTACTGGATGCTGACGCTTTGACGAGCTTTTCCGATCAACCGGATAGCCTGGCGACCGCGATAGGGCGACGTTCCAACCAAAATGTTGTACTGACCCCCCACGAAGGCGAATTTGCTCGTTTATTCAAAGATATATACAAAAGCCCTCAAGATAATTCAAAGGTCGAGAAAACACGATTAGCTGCCCAGTTTTGCGCCGCTATCGTGGTCTACAAGGGGGCGGATACCGTAATTGCGGCTCCAGACGGCCGAGCCGCGATCGCCGACAATGCGCCCCCAAGCCTTGCCACAGCGGGCTCGGGAGACGTGCTTTCCGGCATCATCGCAGGCCTGATGGCTCAGGGTATGCAGTCCTTTGAAGCCGCCTGCGCCGGCGTTTGGTTGCACGGGGAAGCAGGCAGGGAGTTCGGTCCAGGGCTGATTTCCGAGGACCTGCCGGAAATGCTCCCGAGGGTTTACCGGCGGCTGTTTTCAATTCTCGGCACCGACAATTGAGCAGTACTCGCCATTGAGAAAAAACGCGAAGCGCCTATTTTGCTTGTGTCGCCTGTAATAGATCGACACGGCTTGGCCATTGCGGTTATGGCTTGCCTTGCCGGGCACCGGCGCGTTAAGCCGTGCCGGATTGCGGCGCCAAAATCGTCCGTAATTTGGCCCTCTGCGGGCGTGGCGGAATTGGTAGACGCGCTGGATTTAGGTTCCAGTGGCGAAAGTCGTGGGGGTTCGAGTCCCTCCGCCCGCACCAATACGAGGCGGGAGATTTAAGGTCCACAACCAACGCGCGGCTCATGGTGAGCGAGTGCGGTGCGAGTGCAAGCGAAGAAAAAGTGTGCGCGATGCAAGTTACTGAAACGCTGTCCGAAGGCCTCAAGCGCGAATACAAGGTTGTCGTTCCTGCCGCCGAGCTGGATGCAAAAGTGAACGCGCGTCTGGACGAGTTGAAGACTCGTGTCCGGATTAACGGATTTCGTCCCGGCAAGGTGCCGGTCACGCACCTCAAGCGCATGTACGGCCGCTCGGCCATGGCCGAGGTGATTGAGGCTACCGTTCGCGATACCAACAATCAGATCGTCACTGAGCGCGGCTTCAGGCTCGCTGCCGACCCCAAGGTGACGCTGCCGACCGAGGAAGGCGCGATCGAGCAGCTGATCGCCGGTAAAAGCGATCTCAACTACACAATGGCGCTGGAGATCGTGCCGCCGATCGCGCTTGGCGATTTCAAGAGCATCAAGCTGACCAAACTCACAGCGGATGTCAGCGACTCCGAAGTCGAGGAAGGCCTCACCCGCATCGTCGAGCAAAACAAGCCGTATATGGCGCGGCCACAGGGCGAAAAGGCAGCCAAGGATGACCGCGTCACGATTTCATTTGCGGGCACGATCGACGGACAGCCCTTCGAAGGCGGATCCGGCGACGACGCGGTTGTGCTTATAGGCTCGAATACGTTCATCCCGGGATTTGAGGATCAGCTTATCGGCGTTGTCGCCGGCGAAACCCGGACATTGAAGGTCACTTTCCCGCAGCATTACATGAAGGAGGAGCTTGCCGGCAAAGCCGCCGAGTTTGTGGTCACCGCGAAGACGATTGAAACTCCGGGAACAGTCACGACTGACGATGCATTCGCGAAATCGCTCGGATTGGAATCGGTGGCAAAACTCCGGGAGGCGGTAAAGGAAACGATCGCGCGAGACCATGCGGCGATGTCCCGCCAGAAGCTCAAGCGCGCGTTGCTTGATGAGCTCGACAAGCTGCACAAGTTCGAGCCGCCCCCGACGCTCGTCGAGGACGAATTCGACCGCGTCTGGAAATCGGTGCTGTCTGAGCTCGAAACCGAGAAAAAGACTTTTGCCGATGAAGACACGACCGAAGAAAAGGCGAAAGCCGAGTACCGGGCCATCGCTGAGCGTCGCGTGAGACTCGGTCTGGTGCTCGCCGAAATCGGCGAAAAGAACAACATCACGGTTACCGAGGACGAGCTGAGGCGAGCCGTAATGGAGCGGGCTCGTCAATTCGCGGGGCAGGAGCAGCGGGTCTGGGACTATTATCGGCAAAATCCGCAGGCGGTCGCTGCCTTGCGGGCGCCGATCTTTGAAGAAAAGGTGGTCGATTTCCTTCTCGAGCTCGCCAGTGTGACCGAAAGCAAGGTCTCGCGCGAAGAACTCTACAAGGATGACGATTCGACCGCTTGACCATTAGACGGCTTGCGAAGCCCTCTGTGGGAAAATAGATCACCGGACGCGCCGGCGAGGCTAATCTAGCCGGTATGATTCGCGTCAAGGAGACGAAATGAGAGATCCTCTCGATACGTACATGAATTACCTGGTGCCCATGGTTGTCGAACAGACCAACCGTGGCGAGCGGGCCTACGATATCTACTCGCGGCTCCTCAAGGAGAGGATCATCTTCATTACCGGTCCGATTGAGGACGGCGTGTCCACCCTAGTCGTGGCCCAATTGCTGTTTCTCGAAGCCGAGAATCCAAAAAAAGAAATCTCCATGTACATCAACTCGCCGGGCGGGGTGGTGACCTCCGGCATGGCGATTTACGACACGATGCAATTTGTGCGCCCGCCCGTCTCCACGCTCTGCGTGGGGCAGGCCGCCTCGATGGGATCGCTCCTGCTTGCAGCTGGCGCCAAGGACCAGCGCTTCGCGCTGCCCAATGCCCGCATCATGGTCCATCAGCCGTCAGGCGGGTTCCAGGGGCAGGCGACAGACATCATGCTGCACGCACAGGAGATTTTAAACCTTAAAAAGCGGCTCAACGAGATTTATGTGAAGCATACGGGCCAATCGCTGAAGAAGATCGAAGACGCGCTCGAGCGCGACTATTTCCTGACCGCCGAAGCCGCCAAGGACTTCGGATTGGTGGACAAGGTCATCGACAAGCGCCCTGAGGAGTCGCTCCCGAAGCCTGCCTGACGAGTCTCCAAGGCGGTTCCGGACCGCTTTTGTCGACACGCGGCGGCCGCTTCCGCGGCTGTGAGTGTGGCGTTATCGTTAATAGAATCTTGATTATCACGTCGTTAGCATGCTTCCCTTAAGGTCCAGGGGGCGACGGGATCGCGGTCCTTCCCGAAACCAGGGCCGCCGTGCTGGAATTCCGGTGCGAAACTTGCTTGGTTGGTGTGAGGGTACCTGAGCGGAGCGACGCCGACCACGGAGTGTGCGGAAGCGCGTTACGGAGAATGGAATGAGCAAAGTTGGCGGCAGCGATTCGAAGAACACCCTCTACTGCTCGTTCTGCGGCAAGAGCCAGCACGAAGTGCGCAAGCTCATTGCAGGGCCAACCGTCTTCATCTGCGATGAATGCGTCGAACTGTGCATGGACATCATCCGCGAGGAGAACAAATC
>JBKPLN010000427.1:0-3484 GCA_046731635.1 Pseudomonadota bacterium
AGCGCAGGGTTATCCCCATAATGCCTTTGCCGCGTGGTTCCGGTCCGATGACATGTTCGCGTGAGGTGAAGACAACGCGCCCCAACGCCATCATGCTTTCTTCTTCAATGGCATCCCGGATCACCGCGAAAGCCTGGACGCCGGCTTCGCCATCCGGGACGATGTAATAGGGATTAGCAAAATAGATCACGGCGTCGTCGTGAACAAACACCGTAGTTGATTGCGCTCGTCTGCACAGCGAGCGCTCTTGCCTGACAGAGTGCATCAGTCCGAAACTTTTTTACCGGGACCAGTGTTACACGCGGGGCAAATCGTTTTTCACTACACAGGAGCGGCAAGCGCGGCCAATTGCGCCTTAAAATATCGCATCGCCTGTTCGCGACGGGGCCTATCGCCCCATCACTATCGAACCACCAAACTGGCGAGCGAACTTCTGCGCGGTGGTGAAATTGGCAAAACGCCAGCGGACATAATGGCGGCCATCTTTTTCACTTTTGCGGTGATCCATATGCGGTTGTATGTCCTCGCGGGCGTGGAAATAATACATAGCCACCCTGCCCGGTAGGCCGCGTTCAGGCACAGCAATCTCGACCACGTACGGAAGTTCTGACCAGCACATCGGCCCGCCCCGATCCGAAGTTTAGCGGTTTTTCAGAGGAGTGCCACGTTTGCAGCCTGTGCCAAGTGCTAAGTTTTTGTGGCCCATCGCGCCCTAAAATCCGCCATCGGCTGATCGCGGCAGACCTGTGACCAAATGGTCACGGTCCCTTTAAGTTTTATGGGATGGGTTGATCGTAAATAGCACCGTTGCAAAAATTCCACTCTCTATCCGCTCACCCTTCTCTCTTGCACAGGAGAACTATCCGGGGCGAGGCGATAGAGAGTGGCGGCCGACTGATTGATTGCCTTCAGTCGGCCGCTGGCTTTCGATGAATTTGTCGCTCGAATTTTGAAATGTTCATGGGGATTGAATCGTCCCGCACACGCACGGCGTTATATTGTAACAAACGAACACAAACGGGGGGCGCAATGAAGGTGTATTACTTTGACCAAACTGCGGACCCGACATCGTTGCCCTTGGAGGAGTTGCTTGCTGTGTTGCGTGCCAAAGACATCGAACATGATGCCCGCCAAATCATTGCGGACCTCGACATGAAGGGGTGGCATAGCCATCAGGGAGTCGCCGCGAGCTTCTCAATAGTTCGCTCGGTCTGAACGCCGTTAATGCGTCCCCGCGCTTCGACATGACAAGCCGCGCCTGTTAAAGTCTTCACTCTGTTTTCGACTCATGACCAGACGGGGGGACAAATGCCACTACTCACAGGACAATGGTCGATTATTGCGAACGTGGCAAAGCGCCAGCGCATATGATGGCGGCCATCTTTATATTTCACGCGCCCAGGCTGGGGGCGTATCCCGTGGCGAGCATGGAAATCATACATAATCTGCTTGCCCCGGACGTGGGCAGCAATCTCGACTACATACGGGAAGTCTGATCGGCGCATCGCGATGGGCCAGTTTGGAAGATTCAGGTGACAAGTTGTTGACGGCTTCAACCGCTCAACACGGCACCGCGGTCTTTATTCCGACCTAGAAAGTGCCATCAACCGCCCGAGTCGCCCCGGTGCGTTCGGATTTTTGATTTTCAGCCCCGCCTTCGACGGCTCGGTTAGTGCTCAACCTGTTTTCGATATTGGCTGGCGCGCCCATTTCGCGTACGGCAAGTGAACAATATTTTGCGAAGGCGAGTGATTCAATTGCTTAGGCGTTCCGCAGGTCTCCTTGTTCGCCGTCGCGGTTAGAGTCGGGCTATCGGTAGCGCACACTTGAGCAAAATGACTGCCAACTTAGATACGTGGCCTGCATTTCACTCAACCGGCGAAGATCATCCTTCACTGCCATTGTTGCCCCTATGTTTCTGCACGACAAATGTCGCGGGGTCATAGGAGGAGGTTAAGCGAGCGGCGTGGTACGAGTCATTCTCTGGAATTAGATGCAGTCACTTTTTGCCAAGGTGTGGACTACCAGCAACAAATGGAACCTTCTAGAAAGGTTTTGCACAAGATATCGCGAGTGGCGGTGGATGCCTTCGGAAATCATGAGTGTCACAAAAATTATTGAGAAGAACTTTATGATTCCTGTGTCGTTTAACGGAATGTTTTTTATCGTCTTCGGTGGTACGCACGACGCACATGCCAGACATAGTTGCCTATCTAATCGTCTTTGCGCTCGGCTTTGCCGCTGGATATGGCGTCGCGAGCAAATGTCTCGTCAGCGATACCGCCGCGCTCGCGAGCGAACGGGCCATTAAAAGGTTCCATTAGTTGCCCGAGTTGCGAAGGGTGCTTTCGAATTTTGACTTTGATCACGTTCTCGACGGACCTGAGCGATAAGGCGTCACAAAAACCAAAGCATCATTACGATGGTGGCGATGCCGAACAGCGCCAAGAGCGTATCGCGCGTTGGATTGGGATAATCGTTCCAGATACGCCACCAGGGCCTGCGATCTGGACTGGTCGAGAACTCGAATTTGTGATCAGGCATGGCCGCCAATAAACGCGGGGCGTGTCAGGACGTTCCGTCTATATCGCGAGTAGCCGCTGGCGCTTTCGGATTTTTAACTTTTAGACGGCTCCGCGCTGCTTCTCCTTTGGAGAGTGGTAGTGCTCTACGCTTGCAATCGGTTCCGAAGAAACTCTTTTTTCCGAATGCGGACCTTTGCTTCACAACAAACGTTTACGCATATCGCAAAGTCCAGAGGAGGGATTCATGCGCACCATTTTGCTTGGTTTGTTGGCGGCTGCTGGTGTCGCAATCGCTACGCCTGTTGTTCCCGCGTCCGCACAAGTGATCGTTGATACCCCTATTGGGGGTGTGACGGTGGGGCATCGCCACCGCTATTACGGCGACTACGACAGTCCTAGGTATCGTGGATACGCCCGTTACGGCGGATGCCGCACTGTGACCATTACCCGCGACGACGGCTCTTTCAAAAGAATTCGGCGCTGCGGCTAGTACACTGACGCACAAGGCCCAAGCCCTTCGTCCAGCACGAAGGGCTTTGGCTTAGCTGTGCCACGTAATTTAGGAAAACTTTGCCGTCACCGTTACGTCACGGCCGAGGTCAAGAACATGGTGGCGCGTTTAATGGCCGACCGCGTGAGTTACGCACACGCCACAACATGTCGTCGATATAGTGAAATCCGAGCCTAGTACCACCGTCCTCGGCCGTACCAACCGCCGCCGATAAGCAACAGTATGACGATGATGATCAGAATGGTTGTGGTGTCCATATTGTCCTCCTTCGACCTTCATGGCCACGATAGGACGGCAGGGAATAATGATGTGGCAAGCGTATTTTGTCGCCTAGTGCGTGAAATACGCAACCGCTCAACATGTCGCGGATGCGCAAATATGCGAGCGAGTAACTATTGAGTTGCTCATGTCTGAGAATCTGGCCTATATCAAAAACAAGAAGCGAGGA
>JBKPLN010000428.1:0-5162 GCA_046731635.1 Pseudomonadota bacterium
GATCTGATCAGGGAATGTAGCTGTCGGCCAGGTCAGACCGGGGATAGTTTCAGCGGAGCGGAAAAGACGCGGGAAGCGGGCGATCTCGAAGTTTATGTTCTCCTTGCCGCGCTCGGCGATAAGTCCCCGGGTGGCATCTGACGCGAGGATCTCCGCCCCTTTGAATGGTGACGCGCCGAGCACGCGCACGGCATGATAGTGGGTCAGCAGAACATATTTGATCGGCTTGTCCGTGACTTGCGCGACGCGAGCAATGACGTCGTTAGCCATTGCTGGAGTCGGCTGTGCATCGATGACCATTATCGCGTCGTCGCCAACGATGATGCCAGAGTTTGGATCGCCGTCCGACGTGTACGCGTAGAGTCCCGATCCGATTTGATCGAATGAAACCTGATTTTCGCCGAGATCCTCGGTCGAGCCGAACCCCGTCACCACCAAAAAACCTTTCAGCGATCAAACATCAGGCCGTTCGCGTTGCGAGCCGCAAATCGAATCGATCATCCAGCGGGTCCACGCCCTTTGGTTGCAAACCATGTTGTCTGTCCACGGAAAACACCGCGATATTGGCCCGCCACGCGACAAAAGTCGTCCATTTTCTAGTTTAGAATCGTTGCAAGCTGTTCCAGTTTCGGCCAAAATTTTCGGTGCGCGCGTGGACGTCTAACGGCACGCAAGTTTGCAGCAGCACGCAATGACCCAGGAAATGGCCCAGAGAGTGCCGGACGCGGCAGAACGTGTGGCGCTCAAGCTGGAAGAGTTTCTTCCATATCGCCTGAATGTCTGTTCCAGTCTTGTGTCGCATGCGCTCTCGCGAATATATGCCGATCGCTACAAGATCGGTGTGCCTGAATGGCGCGTACTGGTCACACTCGGGCAATTTGGGGCGATGACCGCCAAGACGATCGGCGATCACAGCCACATGCACAAGACCAAGGTTTCACGCGCGGTTGCCTTGCTCGAGCGCCGCAAGCTTGTTACCCGCCGCGCCAACCGGGCCGATTTGCGCGAAGCGTTCCTGTCGCTCACGGCTGCCGGTCGGATATCTACAATGAGTTGGCACCAATCGCGCTCGACTTTGCGCGTGACCTTCTGGAATCGGTCGATGCCGCTGATAGAGCAGCGCTTGACCGCGCGCTCATGAAGCTCACCGAACGATCGGCTCATCTTGCGCCATCAACCGGCCGTATCGCCAACGGGCGTCGTCCCGGTTAGATTGCGGCAAAGCAAGCCGGGGTCAATCCGTGAAACTCTTTTCGTATTTCCGTTCTTCCGCTGCCTACCGCGTCCGTATAGCACTGAACCTCAAAGGGCTACCTTACGACACGGTGCCAATCCATCTGACAAAGGATGGCGGGCGTCAGCACACGTCTGAATTTCGCGCTATCAATCCCCAGTCACGCGTGCCGGCGCTCGAGTTGTCGTCCGGCGAAATTCTCACTCAATCCCTGGCGATCATCGAATATCTCAACGAAATTCACCCCGAGCCGCCTCTGTTGCCGTCCGAGCCGCTCGCACGCGCCAAATCGCGCGCGATTGCACAGATGATCGCCTGCGATATTCATCCACTCAACAATCTCGTTGCGCTTCAATATCTCAAGCGAAAGCTGGGGCATGAACAAACTGACATCGACGCCTGGTATCATCACTGGATCATTGAGGGCTTTACGGCATTGGAGAAATTGCTGGAGCCGGGTCCATATGCCTGCGGGCCTCAGGTAACCGTTGCCGATATTTGCCTGGTCCCCCAAGTAGCAAATGCCAGGCGCTTCAAGGTACCACTCGACAAGTTCCCAAAAATCGTTGCAGTGGATGCTGCTTGCATAAAACTCCCAACATTTGACAAAGCGCGGCCGGAAAACCAGCCTGACGCTGAGTGACTACAACAGCCCACATCCTTTCACCCATACCGAACTCACGTGCACAAAAGCAGAATCGCACACGTCGTCCTCTGGATGGTCGGCGCATTGCTCTCCTTTTCGGTGATGGCGGTATCGATTCGGGAGTTGGCCCGCGGCGGGTTGAGCATTTTCGAAATTCTTGCGATCCGCAGCGGGGTCGCGCTTCTCGTGCTCCTCATTTTGCTTGGGATCAGATCGGACTTGCGCGCCTATGCGAAACCCCGGCGAATGAGATTACATTTTTTTCGCAACACCGTGCACTACGCATCGCAATTCGCGTGGGCGCTGAGTCTGACCATGCTGCCGCTTGCGATGGTGTTTGCCCTGGAGTTCACGATGCCGGCATGGACGGCGTTACTCGCAGTCTGGTCTTTACACGAGCGCATGACTCCGAGCCGCTTCGGCGTCGTTGTTCTTGGACTTATTGGCGTGCTGGTGATTCTCCGGCCAGGATTGGCCGACTTTAATCCCGCCCCCGTACTCGTGCTGCTGGCAGCATTTGGCTACGCAATCACAATGATTGCCACCAAAAAGCTGACGATGACCGAATCGAATTTCAGTATCATTTTTTGGATGGCGGTTATCCAGTTTCCCTTGTCTCTTATTGGCAGTGATTCGGATGTTTTCCTGAATTTCGAGACGCGCCATGTCCTGCCGGCGATCGGCGTCGGGACCGCCGGGCTTACGTCGCACTATTGTCTGAGCAATGCGTTCCGGTCCGGGGATGCCACCCTGGTGGTGCCGTTGGATTTCATGCGCATTCCAATAATCGCCGTGGTTGGCTGGGCATTTTACGGCGAGCGGCTGGACATTTTCGTTTTGCTGGGCGCCTTGATCATCGTTTCAGGCGTGCTGTGGAACCTGCGTTCTGAGGTCGCACGAGCGCACTGACAACAAAGGCTCGCGCCACCAGGGTTTTCAGACTAAAATGCACGCAAATGAGGCAATCACGACCTTCCACCTTGGTGGCCGGGGGGCTTTTGGCGCTTACGGCGCTCTCCGTTGCGCACGCCCAGTCCGCGAATCCGGTTTGCAACCGGCTCGAAGCCCAGCTGGCCAGCCTCGATCGCGGCAACGCAGACCCGGCGCGCGCCGAGCAAATTCGGCGCAGCGAAGAAATGGTCAACCGGCAGCAATTCGAAGTCGATCGGTTGGTCGCCCAGTCGCGCCGCATAGGATGTGAAAGCTTCGGATTTTTCTCGATCTTCGGCAACCCTCCACCGCAATGCGGCGGGCTGATGCGCCAGTTGGACCAGCAGCGAAATGCTCTGCAGCGCATGCGGACCGATCTCGAGAAACTCAGCGGCGGTACGACAGAACGTGCCGCGCAACGCCGCGGATTATTGATTGCCCTCGGGGATAACGGCTGCGGCCCCCAGTATCGCTCGGCGGCCGTCGCGGCTCAGCAAGGCGGCTTCTGGGACCGCTTGTTTGGCGACAATGGCGGCGGGGCCATCGTATCAACACCATTAGGGCCCATGGGCGGAACTTTCCGCACTGTCTGCGTCCGCACATGCGACGGGTATTATTTCCCGATTTCATATTCGACCTCGCCCGATCGATTCCGCGAGGACGAGCAGACCTGTCAGCGTATGTGTCCTGCGTCCGAGGTCGCGCTCTATACCTATCACAATCCCGGTGAGGAAATGGCGCAGGCCGTTTCGCTCGGCGGTCGGCTCTACACCGAGCTGCCGACCGCATTTCAATACCGGAAATCGATGAGCCCCGAATGCAGCTGCCGGCGGCCCGGCGAAAGCTGGGCGCAAACGCTTAAAGCCATCGGACCCGACGATACCGTTTTGCCTGGCGATGTCGTGGTCACCGAACAGAATGCCAAGCAGTTTTCCCAGCCGCGCAGCGGGCCGGATGGCAAGCCGATCCCATCCGAACAGCGCAAGCCCTCAACTGCGTCGCCTTCCCCCGCTACGCCTTCAACTGCTACGACGCCTGCAAACGCCCCCGCAAGCGAGGAGTCTCCCAGTTCGACCGATCCAGCCAAGCGTTCGGTTCGCACGGTCGGTCCGACGTTCTTGCCAACTCGCTAGTCGATTGGCCTTCAATAGTCGAACGCTTCTGATTTTGTCGGCTTGCCCGTGACAACCGAAACCTTTGGTGCGGGTATTGGTGTGCCTGGGTCGCGGAAGCGGTTGGTGATCGGATAACGACGATCACGACCGAAATTCTTGAGTGTCACCTTGACCCCCGGCGCCGCCTGACGCCGTTTGTATTCAGCAATGTTGATCATGCGTTCAACCCGCATCACCGTGTCGCGATCGAAGCCGGCCTCCACGATAGCGGATACCGGCTCCTCCCGTTCGACCAGACGCTCTAAAATTGGATCAAGCACGTCGTAAGGCGGCAGCGAATCCTCATCCTTCTGATTTGCACGCAATTCCGCGGTCGGTGGTCGCGTAATGATGTTCTCCGGGATGATCCGCCCCTCCGGTCCCTTGGCACCTTCGGGCTTCCATGTGTTGCGTAGCCGCGCAAGCCGGAAAACCTCCGTCTTGTAGAGATCCTTGATCGGATTGAAGCCGCCGTTCATGTCGCCATACAGAGTGGCGTAGCCGACCGACATTTCCGACTTGTTTCCGGTCGTCACCACCATGAGGTTGAACTTGTTGGAGACGGCCATAAGGATTGTGCCGCGCGCACGAGCTTGCAGATTTTCTTCGGTTACATCGCGCGGCAGGCCGGAAAAAATCGGAGCAAGCGCCTGCTCGAAACCCTCGACCGCGGGCGCGATCGGAAACACCTCGTAACGCACACCGAGCGCTCTGGCGCAGGCAGCGGCATCGTCAAGCGATTCCCGCGACGTGAATTTGTACGGCAGCATCAGGCAGCGGACACGGTCGGGTCCCAGTGCGTCGACAGCCACCGCCGTGCATAATGCAGAGTCGATGCCTCCCGACAAACCCAATACGACTCCCGGAAATCCGTTTTTGTTCACATAGTCGCGAAGGCCGAGCACACATGCAGCATAGTCGGCGCGATCTGCCTCGACACTGTCGACCAGTGGACCATTTTCGCATTGCCAGATCGAGTTTCGACGCACCCACTTCGTCGTGACAATCGATTCCTGGAAGCCGGCAAGCTGAAAGGCCAGCGAGCAATCCGCGTGCAGGCCGAACGATACGCCATCGAACACCAGTTCATCCTGGCCGCCTACCTGGTTCACATAGATTGTCGGCAGCCCCTGCTCAGTGACGCGCGCCACCGCGATATTGAGCCGCACCTCGCTCTTCTCGCGCCAATAGGGCGACC
>JBKPLN010000429.1:0-7308 GCA_046731635.1 Pseudomonadota bacterium
TGTTAAAGGTAGGCTCGTTCAGCATCACTTGTTCGCCTTGCGACCAAGCCCGAGGCGATCGAAGGACGGTTTGTCGCGGGTAACAACGCCTGCCTGAACATTCATAGTGCGAGGCTAGCCGCCGAGCACCCGGCCGGCAACGGCATCGAGTTTTTTAATCAGGTCGGGGTCACGAGCGTCGGGCGCTGTAATCAGTGCTGTGTCGTGCGCGCGATCCGACCCGATCGTGCACGGCTCGTGCTCGCGCGGAAAATCGCGCGCCAGTCGCGCAACCAGCCCTTTGGCCTTTTCCGCATTGGCCAGCAGCACCTTGATGATGTCTTGCACGGTGACGGCGTCGTGATCGGGGTGCCAGCAGTCGAAATCCGTCACCATCGCGACAGTCGCGTAACAAATCTCGGCTTCGCGCGCGAGCTTGGCCTCCGGCATATTGGTCATGCCAATGACCGAGTAGCCCAGCTGTTTGTAGGTCATGCTCTCCGCGTAGGTGGAAAATTGCGGACCTTCGATGCACACGTAAGTGCCGCCCCAGCGCGGTTCGATGCCTTCCGCTCGCGCGGCGGCACGCAGATGCCCGCGCAACAACGGGGACACGGGATGCGCCATCGACACGTGCGCCACCAGTCCCTTGCCGAAGAACGAGCTCTCCCGCTTGTGGGTGCGGTCGACGAACTGGTCGATCAGCACAAAACTGCCGGGAGGCAAGTCTTCCTTGAACGAGCCGCAGGCGGACAACGACACGAGATCGGTCACACCGGCCCGCTTGAGCACGTCAATGTTGGCCCGATAATTGATGTCGGAAGGTGAGAGCCGGTGACCTTCGTGATGGCGCGAGAGAAATACGACCGGCAGGCCCGCGATCTCGCCGATGCGCAATGGTCCGGATGGCTCGCCCCAGGAGCTGACAAAGCGCTGCTCGCGCACATTCGTCAGTCCCGGCAATTCATAGATGCCGGAACCGCCGATGACGCCGAGAATGGATTTGGTCATTATTGCCTCGTCATGCCCGGCCTTGTGCCGGGCATCCATGTCTATGGAACCTCAAAATAAGCAAGACGTGGATGGCATCGGAAGTCGGGTTAGGCCCGACTTCCGCATAATAACCTGCCGCAAGTCGGGTACACCCGACTTGCGGTGACAAGCCCGGCCATGACGATGTCAACGCCTGCGTATTCGGCTGGCGGGCCTAGACCGTGGTCTTTTTCGGATCCTGCCCGCGAGCGATCTCGGTCGGCTTTTCGACTTCGTGCCAGACCTTCTTTTTGGTGAAGTACATCAGGCCAGCGAAAACGATCAGGAAAATCATGACCTGCAGACCGATGCGCTTGCGTGCGAGCATGTGCGGCTCGGCCGCCCACATCAGGAAGGCCGAAATATCCTTCGAATACTGATCGAGCGTCTGCGGTGCGCCATCGTCGAAGGTCACCTGGCCGTCCTGCAGTGGAGGCGGCATCGCGATGTTGTGACCTGGAAAATATTTGTTGTAGTGGCCGCCGGGAGGCAACTGGAAGCCCTTCGGCGCCTCCTCGTATCCCTTCATAAGGGCGGCGATGTAATCGGGACCCTGCTCCTGATACTGCGTGATCGTATCGAAGACGAACCAGGGAAAGCCGCGTTCAAAGGTGCGTGCCTTGGCCAGGGTCGACATGTCGGGCGGTGCGACACCGCCGTTTGCCGCTTTCGCGGCCAGCTCGTTCGGAAACGGCGGCGGGAAATTGTCTGCCGGCCGGCCGGGACGTTCGGTCGGCTCGCCCTTCTCATCGAGGTCCTTGATCTTGTATTCCGACGCTACGGCGGCTGCCTGCGCTTCCGAGAAGCCCGGCCCGCCCGGCTCGGCCAGATTGCGGAAAGCCAGCATCTGGATCGAATGGCAGGCCGCGCAGACTTCCTTGTAGATCTTGAACCCGCGCTGGAGCTGGGCCGGATCGTATTTGCCGAACGGACCCGAGAATGACCATCTCAGCTTTGGCGGGATGGGCGTGTCATGCTCCTGTGCGGTGGCCGGCAGGTTGAGCGTGCCGACGCAGCCCGCGAGCGCGAGAGCAACGATGGTCCGTTGCATTTTCATGTGCATCCTCCCGCTCACGCCTTCGCACCAAGCACCGAGTCCGAAATTGAATTCGGCTCCGGCTTGGTCTTTTCGAAGATGCCGAGCAGCGGCAGGATGACCAGGAAGAACGCGAAATAATAAATCGTGAAGACCCGCGCGAGGATGACGTAGATTCCCTCAGGCGGCTTGGAGCCGAGCCAGCCAAGCCCGACGCAGACGACCACGAACAGCCAGAAGAACTGCTTGAACAGCGGCCGATAACGCGCCGAACGCACGCGCGATGTGTCGAGCCAGGGCAGAAATGCCAGGATCAGGATCGAAGCGCCGAGAGCGATCACGCCCATCAGCTTGTCGGGGATCGCGCGCAGGATCGCGTAGAACGGCAGGTAATACCATTCAGGCACGATGTGGGTGGGCGTCACCGCGGGATTGGCGGGAATATAGTTATCCGCATGCCCGAGGAAGTTCGGGATGTAGAACACAAACCAGGCGTAGACGAGCAAAAAGGCCGCCAGGAAGAACGCGTCCTTGATCGTGGCGTAGGGTGTGAACGCCACCGTATCCTTCTCCGATTTCGGCTCGATGCCGGTCGGATTGTTCTGACCTGCGACATGCAGCGCCCAGATGTGCAGCACCACAACGCCCACAATCACAAACGGCAGCAGGTAATGCAGCGAATAGAAGCGATTGAGGGTCGGATTTCCGACCGCATAGCCGCCCCACAGCCAGGTCACGATCGTATCGCCGACGCCGGGAATGGCGGAAAACAGGTTGGTGATGACGGTCGCAGCCCAGAAGCTCATTTGCCCCCAGACCAGCACATAGCCCATGAAACCGGTTGCCATCATCAGAAGGTAGATGATGACACCGAGGATCCAGAGCACCTCGCGCGGCTCCTTGTAGGACCCGTAGTAGATGCCCCGGAACATGTGAATGTAGACGGCAAGGAAGAACATCGATGCGCCGTTGGCGTGCAGGTAGCGCAGCAGCCAACCGTAGTTGACATCGCGCATGATGATCTCAACCGACTTGAAGGCGAAGTCGACATGCGGGGTGTAGTGCATCGCCAGCACGATGCCGGTGACGATCTGCACGCCGAGCATGAATGCCAGGATGCCGCCGAACGTCCATAGGTAGTTCAGGTTACGCGGGACCGGGTAGACGACGAACGAGGAATGAATGAGACCGCCGATCGGCAGCCGCCTCTCGAGCCATTGCAGAAATTTGCTCTGCGGTTTGTAGGTCGAGTGTCCGCTCATGATTGAACCTTGAATAGACGTGCTCAGCCGATCTGGATCTTGGTGTCGGAAACGAACTTGTAGGGCGGCAGCTCCAGGTTTCTTGGGGCCGGACCCTGCCGGATTCGTCCCGCGGTGTCATAAACCGAGCCGTGGCATGGGCAGAACCAGCCGCCATATTGGCCCTGATGGGCGAGTGGGATACAGCCGAGGTGCGTGCAGATGCCGATGACCACGAGCCACTGATCGTGTCCCTCCTTGACGCGCGCCGAGTCCGGCTGCGGATCAGGAAGGCTCGCGACATTGACCTTTTGCGCTTCCTCAATTTCCTTCTTGGTGCGATGGAAGATGAAGATCGGCTTCGATCGCCAGAACACCTTGATGATCTGACCATCGGCGATCGGCGCAAGATCGACCTCGATCGGAGCACCCGCCGCGATGGTCGAGGCGTCCGGATTCATCTGCGCGATCAGCGGAACGAGGATGGCTGCAGCGCCTACCGCGCCGACGGCGCCAGTGGCGATATAAAGAAAGTCGCGGCGCGTGTGCTCCGCCGAAGACACGGTCGTCACGTCTTAGGTCCTCTCCTCCGGCTGGCTTATTCTTCCGCCCGCGGCTGGAACCCGGAGCGAAGTCCTTCGGGCGGCGGGGCGGCCCCGGTTGCGGCAGCCCCGAAAAGGCAGGACAGCGCGTCGGTGGCGTTCTATTGGCACCCTTGCCGTGATAGCGCAAGCCCGGAAAGGCCCGACTAACAAGGCTGGACACCGATTTTGCGTCGGCCCGCGCTCCAAATGCTACATATGCGCGCAATCTGCGCGGCTCAATGGGGGCTCTGATTGCGTGCGCGCCCGCGAAGATTGGTCGCATAAATCGTTTGTATAGACCAGCCTGGGCCGAGGCATGGAGATCACCAGTACCCCCATCCGGATCGCCCTTTTCGAGCCGGACATCCCGCAGAATACCGGGACGATTCTCCGGCTCTGCGCCTGCCTCGGCATTGAGGTGCATATCATCGAGCCTGCCGGCTTCCCGGTGACCGATCGCGCCTTCCGTCGGGCCGGCATGGACTACCTCGACCAGGTCTCCCTCACCCGGCACCCGTCGTTTGCTGCTTTTGAGGAGTGGCGATTCCGCGAACGCGTGCCGCTGGCGCTGCTGACGACCGCCGCCGAGCGCTCCTACCTTGAGCACGCATTCAGCGACGACCAGGTCCTGCTGTTCGGGCGCGAGAGTGCCGGCGTTCCCGAGGCCGTGCACAAGGCCGCCGACGTGCGTCTGCGCGTACCGATGCGCCCCGGCATGCGATCGATCAATGTTGCAATGGCAGCCGCTATGGTTGCGGGCGAAGCACTGCGCCAGACGGGCGGGTTCAAAGTTGACTGATCGAGATCAAACAGGACGCGCGCGAGTGTGCTAGCAACCAGCGCGGGTTATATTTCCATCCGGAGCCGTCATGGACGCAGGACAACTGGAGGCACGCAAGACACGCGCTCGAACATGGTTCGAGACGCTGCGCGACGATATCTGCGTGGCCTTCGAGATGTTGGAAGATGCGCTGCCCGAGAACGCGCCATTAGCGGACCGAGACGCCGCCCGCTTCGCGCGCACGCCATGGCAACGCACCGACCGGAGCGGCGAGCCGGGTGGCGGCGGCGTGATGTCGCTCATGCACGGACGCGTGTTTGAAAAAGTCGGCGTGCACTGTTCAACGGTTTACGGCGAATTTGCCCCGGAGTTCCGCAAGGAGATTCCCGGTGCGGCGGAAGACCCGCGCTTCTGGGCTTCCGGCATTTCGTTGATCGCGCATCTGCACAATCCGCATGTGCCGGCGGTGCACATGAACACGCGTTTCGTCGTTACCGGCAAGGCGTGGTTCGGCGGCGGCGCCGATCTCACGCCGGTGCTCGAGCGGCGCCGAGCGCAAACCGATCCTGACAGCATCGCCTTTCATGCCGCAATGAAGACGGCGTGCGACATGCACGCGGAGATCGCGCCCTATGACAAATACCGGAAGTGGTGCGACGAATATTTCTTTCTCAAGCACCGCAACGAACCGCGCGGCATCGGCGGCATTTTCTATGACTATCTTGAAACCGACTGGGACGAGACCTTTGCCTTCACGCAGGATGTTGGCCGCGCCTTCTTGCGCGTCTATCCCGGCCTGGTTCGGAAGAACTTCACGACGCCCTGGACCGACGCCGAGCGCGAGGAGCAATTGATCCGTCGCGGTCGCTACGTCGAATTCAATCTGCTCTACGATCGCGGAACGATTTTTGGTCTGAGGACCGGCGGCAACGTGGAGTCGATCCTGTCTTCCATGCCTCCCGTCGTGAAGTGGCCGTAAGTCGGGTCAGCGCAGCGCGCCCCACACGAGAAATACGCCACCAAGCAGCACCACGGCATCGAGGATCGTGGTATGCACATGCAGCGGCATGCGCTCCACGAAGGCCTTGGCCAGGAATGCTCCGGGGAGCGCAACCAGCCCGGTCAACAGGGCAAAGGCGATCACTTGCGCCGTGATCACGCCCGCAATCCCGAACACAAGAATTTTCACGATGCCGATGATGATCGAGATCGCGGCGTCGGTGGCGATGACGCCGGCGCCTTCGACTCCTGCCGCCATGAGCAAGGAGAGCAGGATCACGCCCGACCCCGCGGTGCCGCCGACCACCAGGCCATAGCCAAATGAACCGAGCGCCAGCCCGCCATCGCCGATTTTCACGCCGTGATGGCGCATCAGCCGCCGCAGCGGCACGCTCAGGATCAGCATGCTGCCAATGACCAGCGCGGCACCTGCACTGCTGAGTTTCGTGTAGCCCCACGCACCGAGAACACAGGTCGGAACCGCGGCAGCAAGCACAATCAATGTGCGCCGCCAATCGGCGTACTTGGAGAACGCGAATACGCGGCTCGAATTCGTGAACATCGCCGATACGGCGATGATTGGCACCACCGGTTCGGCGCCCACCAGCGGCACCAGCACCAGCGGCATCAGCGCGCCGGTGCCATAGCCTGACACGCCGCCGACAATCGAAGCGACCAGCGCCACGGCCGCGACCGGGATCAGCTGCCATAACGAAATGTCGGCGAAGCCGGAAAAGAGACTCGTGCTCACAAATAAGGCCTATTTTTTTGGCGCTGAGCTCGCATTCTCCGCGATCGCATCGAGCGCCGCCTGATCGCTCGGAAATCCCGCCGCGACCCAGGCCTGCTCCGCCGCGGCAATTGCCGCACCAAGTGCCGGACCTTGCAACACACCACGCTGCATGAAGTCTGCTCCCTTGAGCGGAAACACCGGCGGGGTCCAGCGCTGCGGCAACGTCGCAAGTGCGTGCCACTCCGGATCCTGAGCTGTTGCCTGCGAACGCGCCCAACCCAGCAACACACGATCGGTGAACTGTTGCGGCCGCAGCCGGTACAGCAGAGCCTTCGCGGCCTTCTCTCCGTACATCGGTGAGATGCGCCCCCATCCCTCTCCCATCGATGCAAGGCGATCGCGCTCGCTGTTTGCAAGCCGCAGCCTTTGCCAAAGCCTGTCGGCATCTTCGGGAACTGCGACGGCAAGCGCGCCGAGCCGGCGCACCGCGTTCGCCTCCAATCCGATCGCAGCTTCAACCTTGGTCATGTTTTCAAAGCTGCCGAGGTAGCTGACGCCGCCAAGCACGCGCAGCAGCAAGCCCGCATCGGTCATCGAGATAAGCGTCGGCACCGCATGCGGGGCAACGACCAGCTTCAAAATCTCCATGCGCACGCGCTCGCGCGAGAGCTGGTCGAGCCCGTTGCGTCCGGCGATACACGCGGCGAGCCCGGCCGCATCCGGATGATCGCTGGTGCCATAGGCTGCGTGGAAACGGAAAAAGCGCAGGATGCGTAGATAATCCTCGGCGATGCGTTTTGCCGGATCGCCGATGAAGCGCACTCGGCGATGGCTCAGATCATCGAGCCCACCCGCATAGTCGTAAACACTGCCGTCGCGCGTGGCCGACATTGCATTGATGGTGAAATCGCGCCGCTGGGCGT